>CACXCY010000234.1 GCA_902766265.1 uncultured Bacteroidota bacterium | reverse complement strand
ATGGCATCAGTATGGGTAGAGTATGGGTAGGGTATGCCTACCCATTGCCAACTCCTTGGTAAAACGAACGAAAGAGCGGAACAAATAATTACATGGGTAATTCGTGTTTAACGCCCACATGAATTTTCATGTAATTGACCATGAATTACAAGTCACGTGACTGCGCCAATGTGCAGTCTCTCGGCAACAATAATTATCCTATAAGTCAAAAAATGAATATCGATGACAATAATTTCAACTATCCGCTATAGATAGTTGCTTGGCTGCATTGAAATGTCCTAAATAGCCGTGGTAGGAATTCATGGAAGCAATACAGTATCGCACATCCAACCAATAAGGTGGTGCCCCTTCGTCACGCAGGCGCCATGCCGGACATGTAGCGCACAGCACTCTGGAGAGACACACTCCTTCGCCGATTATTTTCAAATTTTAAGCCGCTACGCGGCTTGTCGGAAGTTTGGCTGTCGGGCAAAAGCCCGAACAGCCAAACAATAAATTGGAATGTTCTGAGATTGCGCACTTGCGCGCGCAATCTTTAATCTTGGACTAGCCGGACGGAGCGGCCGTCGCAACGGTCGAGGCCGTGCATGTACACTCCTCCAGAGTAGAAGTAGAGGCGCCACGCGTAGCCTGAACCATCGGGCGTGGAAGACCAATAGTGGCCGCAGTACCCCACGTAGTCGACACCTCCACCGCAATCGCGGTAGCCCGCAGCGGGCAGCGAAATACTCTTTCCACTAGGACCGATCACCTTATAACCCATACCGGTCCATGACCAGGAGCATTCATTGACAAGCTCCATCCATTGCTCCCTGCTCGGCAATTTATTTCCGTAAGCGGCAATTGCCTCATCATAGGTAAAGAATGCATACTCAACATCCGCCGCATTCTCCTCGTTGACGGCCTTCCACTTTGTCCCACTTGAAAGACCAAGGTCAACATATTTTCCGGACACTTCTTCCCCGTTTCCACCTCCTTCTTCTTTACAGGCGGACAACACAGCCAATGGCAATGCCATCAGGGCCATAATGATTAATGATAGTGTTTTTTTCATTGTTTGATATTGTTTAAATGATACTTTTTCCAATCTTCGAGGTTCTTTTCTATCCCGACCATCTGCTCACAAAGCAGGGCATATTTCTTCAGCGAGAGTTGCTTGCTGTCGTGCAGTATGCGAACCGCCAGCTTTACCTCCAGCATCTTTTCCTGTGCTTCTGCAATGAAATCCACCTTGCGCGACGATTCTTTCTCTCCGTGGGCGTGATAGATACAAATCTCCACTCGCATCAAGTGACGCTTCAAATCCTCCCCAACGTGTAGCGAAAGTCTTTGTCCAAATTTCTTGATTCGTGAAATATCCTCAACAGCAAGTCGTATACCATCTTGAAGACGGGCAGGTTTTCCTCCTTCATCACTTGGGGCTTCTGTATCCACCCTTCAGGTACCTCCAACGGCACCACAGGTTTCTGCTTGGGTTCCTTGATACGAACACTCGACTTCCATTCTAGAAAGGCCAACTCATCACACGGACATTGCACCCTGGCCCGACATCTCTTGCCATTGGCTTCGACAACTGCTCCTGACAGATATTTCAAAAGCTGTTCGTGTGGAAATCCTACACTGATAACCTCCTCCCCTACCAGTTTGACAAATCTCTTTGACGGCTTGAAATTGTAAAGTTTCGTTAACACGTGGGCCGACTGCTCGTATGCCTTCCAAAACTTTCCCTCCAGGAACAATACCAGCCACCCGGCCTCGCGACCGCGCTCTTCCTGCAGTATTTCCTTGATGGTAGGCATCCCTTTGCTCTAATAAGTTGTCGTATACAACTGTTTTGTTCCGACCCTCCAACGGAAACAAATTCTAACAAATAAGAAAAGGCATGAGGTTATGTACTCATGTCCATCTACATTTAGGTATCGCCAAACACCTTTGAGGAAATGGGGATTTCGAACATATCTCACGCCTGACGATATGCTAAGGGGATAGCATACGCATTCAAGCGAAAGCATAAAATGCTCGTTCTTCCTCATGAAATTTGGCGAAATTTAAATGTAAGGACAATATCGCAATGCTTTTCTTGCTTACTGCTTTCTAACTCTCGAAAGCGAGTGCAAAGATACGTACTTTTTTTGATGTGGCAAAATGAATTTGTTTGGCGGTTGGAGGGTGGGCGTAGTTATCCGTAATGTATCCATGATGGGTGGGGCCGAATGGCGAGACATATTGGCGCTGGTTGTCGGCCGGGAACCAACTATAGTCATGTATTGCATAAGAACATAAAATGAAGCGTTAAATGCCGATACTATAATACAAACGATTGACATAATAGACAAACACAATTTACGTGCCGAGCACAAGACATTGAAACACCGTATATTACAAATCTGCACTCTTTTTTGAAAAAAGATGGGAAAACACTCTTTTTGGGGACATCATAGCAACCTGATAATCAACAACCAATCAAGACCAAGTCCGAACCAACTCCGAACCAACTACGGACCATCTACGGACCATCCCCGGGCGGGGTCGGAGATGGTCCGGGGTTGGTGCGTCGACGGGCGATTGATGGTGGGCGGTTGACGGTGGGTGGGTGGGGTTGCTTTTTTTTGGTCATGTAAAATGGATTGTGTATTTTTGCAGCATGAAACGATTGCTGATAATTGGGTTGTTGCTGCTGAGTTGCAGCACTATGGGGCAGAGGGT
>CACXCY010000233.1 GCA_902766265.1 uncultured Bacteroidota bacterium | reverse complement strand
TACCGCCACGGAAAAGACACCGGGGCGACAATCAACAAATACCTCTCCGCCCTCACCGCCCACATAGACCAGCACTTCGCCAAGTGCCACGTCGGGCAGCGCACGCCGACCGTCACGGAGCTGCGGCAGGAACTAAGGATATACTTCGGAACCGCTTCGACACGCGGCACAGCCGACTGCACCCTCTTCGAGTGCATCGACCGCTTCGTCGAGACGATGGGTGAGCAGAACGGATGGACTAAGGGGACGCTCACCAAGTTCGGCACCATCAAGAAGCACCTCCAAGCCATGTCGCCGAGGCTGGAGTTCGACGACCTTACCGAGGACGGGCTCCAGCGGTTCATGCGCCACCTGATGAAGAGCGGACTCCGCAACGTCACCGTCGCCAAAGACCTCGACATCCTCCGCTGGTTCCTCCGCTGGGCATACCGCCACGGCTACACCGACAACAACGCCTTCGAGACGTTCCGACCCAAGCTCAAGGGGACCGACGGCAACAGCAAGGAGATTATATACCTCGAATGGGACGAGCTGATGAAACTGTACGACTTCGAGTTCGGGGAGAGGCACAAGGGGCTCGCGTCCGTCCGCGACGTGTTCTGCTTCTGCTGCTTCACAGGCCTGCGCTATTCCGACGCGGCCAAGCTGCGCACGACCGATATCTGCGACGACTACATCAGCGTGGTGACGCAGAAGACCTCCGACGGCCTGCGCATCGAGCTCAACGACTTCTCGCGCGACATCCTCCGAAGGTGCCGCCAGTTCCAGCAATCCGACACCAACAGGACGCACCGCGCACTGCCCGTCATCAGCAACCAGAAGATGAACGCATACCTCAAGGAGATTGGCGAGCTGGTGGGCATTGACAAGCCCGTCCGCATCGTCTACTATGCCGGAAGCGAGCGCATCGAGAACGTGTACCCGAAATACGAGCTGCTCACCACCCACTGCGCCCGGCGCACCTTCGTGGTCAACGCCCTCCGCCTCGGCATCCCCGCGGAAGTGATCATGAAATGGACTGGCCACAGCGACTTCTCCGCAATGCGCCCGTATGTGAAGATTGTTGATGAATTGAAAGAACAGGAGATGCGCAAATTCAACCTGCTTTCGGGGAACCAGTCCCCGAAAATTCCCCGAAAATAAATTGTGGTATGATGTTGTATATTGTTGCACCATGTATCGAATGTCGGTCGGAAGATACGGAAAAATAGCCGTTTCCAACATAAAGGCGACACCGTGACACAAGGAGACACAAAGAGGTTCGAGTCCCTGCCTCTCCGCAGAAAAAAACAGTATCGCTCGATACTGTTTTTTTTATCCCAAATCGGTCATTATGGTTTATGTCCACGAATTACACGAATCTTACGAATTGGCAGAGGTCACTACTTGCTTTATGCTCCTTTCTTAATGATTTCCTCCATATTTCCCACCATATAGAATGGCAGGCTGAATAGTCTGAAACATTTGCCACCGATAATAGTGGTGAGGTCATCTTCTCGGTATTCGCCCGTCCACACCCTTACAGCTATATCCACACTGCTGTTGTCGATAAAGGAATGCAACGAGCGTAGATGCGAATCTGCACCCGACTTTACTTCAATAGGTATGACCATGCCATCCATCTGCCACACAAAATCCACTTCGGCACTATTCCCACCTTTTCCCCTTGTCCAAAAGGCTCGCCGCTGGCTTATGCGGTCGTTCAACGTGAGGATTTCCTGTGCCACAATATGTTCTGCCACCCGACCACGCCAAGTGTCCATCAAGTCATGGGCATGTATTATATCACCACGAATGCCAGCAGCATGGTTCACCAAACCGGTATCAAGCCATATCAGTTTCGGCTGTCGTCTCAGTTCTGTCATGATGGGTGCATCGGTGTGAGTGGTTGGATATACCAATTCCAACAGCATGGCCTTTTGCAACAGGTGGAAAGCCTCGCCGACCTCCTTCGACTTGTAGTTGGATCCGGCAAATCCCGTCAGAGTCACAGTCTCGCCAGCCATCAACCATCCGTGTTCAAGGATGAATCGTACTGTGGCAGACAGTTTGTTGCTGCGTACATATTTCTCCACGTCATCACGGTAGGCCTGAAGCAAGGTCTCGTATATATCGTCTATCGCCATGAGGTCTCGAGTGTCGGCATACCGTTGCACCACTTCCGGCATACCGCCCACCACCATATATTGGCTGAAGAGCGACATCAGCCGACTGTGCATCACCCGGCTGCCAACTGCATCATACATTATTTCTATAAGATTATCCTGCCCCAAGGCTCCCACAAATTCGGCAAAAGAGCATGGCCTCACCGGCAGATACTGCACACGCCCCACAGGGAACGATGTATTTAGGTCTACTACATTCTCTAACAGGGAGCCTGCTGCTACAACATACAGCTCTGGGTGTTCCTCATAAAAATAACGTAGCATGGCAACTGCCTTGGGCGAATTCTGTATCTCATCGATGAAAAGCAGTGTATCGCCGTCTCGGCGTACCATGCCATTTCGGGCAAACAGCAGACCGATACGGTCGTCAAGAGGCATCTCGGTCTCGAACAATCGTTGTATCTCAGGACTCTCTAAATTCACATAAAGATAGTTCTCAAACGTCTGCCCGAATTCGTTTACCAAAGTCGTCTTTCCTACCTGACGTGCCCCACGTAGAATAAGCGGCTTTCGGTTTTTGTTCACCCTCCATCCGTTTAAACTACTGATTATATTCCTTTTAAACATCGATATTTGTGTTTTTATGTCCTGCAAATATACGAATAATAATTCATTCGGTAAGATACTTTGTTAAAAAAGTAGACAATTCGGTAAGATACTTTGTTAAAAAACTTACTCATTCGGTAAGATACATTGTTAAAAAAGTAGACAATTTGACAAACGTCTGCTGCTCACCATAGACGGTGCCAGCACTGTTGGTGGCGTAGGCCCTTACATAGTAGGTGGTATGAGTGCTAAGCCCTGCCATCTGACTTACAATGGAGCCCAACCCCACGCCATCGTTGGTGTGGAGGCTGGCAATGGTCGGGTCGGGAGTGGTGCTATAGCAGATGCCTCGATTGGTGATGGGGAAGCCCCCGTCGGCACTTACATGGCCTCCTGCTGTCGCTGTGGTTGATCCGACATTGCTGGTCCTCTGGTTCGAATCCCTGCCTCTCCGCTGAAAATATCTCATAAGGATAGTACTTATGAGATTTTTTTGTGTCAACAATATCATTCATGGATAACTACGTGAGCATTTCTATCCATAAATTC
>CACXCY010000232.1 GCA_902766265.1 uncultured Bacteroidota bacterium | reverse complement strand
GGCGGTGATTCCACTAATGTAAATGACGTCTATGTGGATTTGGGATTGCCGAGTGGCACCAAGTGGAAGAATATCAATGAGGTGAATGCGGCAGATACTGTGTACGATTTCTACACGTATGCCGAGGCTGTCGAGGCGTTCGGGGACTCTCTGCCCACAAAAGGACAATGGGAAGAGTTGAAGGACAGCTGTCGGTGGACGTGGAACGGCAGTGGATACACGGTTACCGGACCCAACGGTCATTCTATCGTTCTGCCTGTTGCGGGCTACCGCTATTGCGATGGAAGCGTGAATTACGTGGGAACCAGTGGCTTCTATTGGTCTTCTGCGCCTCATGGTTCGGAGTTCGCGTGGTTCCTCTACTTCAATTCGGACTACGTGTTCGTGACCAAACTCAATCGGTGCTACGGCAACTCCGTGCGGCTTGTCCAAGATTGACGATTGCGTGTTGGTGCGCAATCTGTAGGACTTCATCATGTATTGTTAGAGGGCGTCGGGAACATCCCGACGCCCTTTTTCTTTTGTCGGCTTGCCGAAGATGCCCTTGCTTTGTGCAACTTGCTGTGAATGAATGGCTGTTTGTGAGCGTCACCATGTGTGGGCATATAGTCGGACTATGTGCGGGCACATGGTCGCACTATGTAAGGGCACATAGACACACTATGTAAGGGCACATAGGCATGCCATGTAAGGGCACATAGGCATGCCATGTAAGGGCACATAAGACCTGATGTAAAGGCACACAAGACCTGATGTAAAGGCACACAAGACCTGATGTGCCGTTACATCAGTTGTTATGTGCCGTTACACAGAGCGTTATGTGCCGTTACATCAAGCGTTGTGTAAGGGCGCACGGTGTCGTTGTTGGCGGGTGGATGGCGGGGAGTCGCAGGGGAGGTGGATTGACTTTTTTCGGGGCCATTGGCCGTAGGTTACTTTTTTTTCGTATCTTTGCAGCCGTATGCCTTCGCCCTTGGAAAGGGTAAGTGTCTTGCATTAAATGATATATCGCGTATGTGTATTATTTATTATGCGGGTATTCACAAGTGCCTTCGACGGGGGATGAGCCGCATGCCTAACGAGTATAAAAGAAAAAATACAACCAATATGAAACGTTTGAGAGTTATTACACTGCTGTTGGTCACTGCTTTCGCACTGCCTATCCATGCACAGATCACGAAGCCCGACGAGAACCAGCAGCCGTCGCTTTCCCATCTCATGACCACTATTCACGACCTCTGCACACCTGAGTACGAAGGCCGTCTGGCCGGTACCGACGCCTATATGTCGGTCACCGACTACGTCATCGACCGCTTGGAGGAATATGGGGTGGAGCCCTATCAGGACGAATGGCTGCAGTTGTTCCAGATAGAGCGCAACCAGATAGAGAACGCCACGTTCTACTCGTACGTCAACGCCAACGACACGCGCCAGCGTTATGTGCTGGGCAACGACTTCTGTTGTGCCAGCATGACCGGTCGCGGCTATGCGGATGCCCCGGTGGTCTTCTGTGGCTACGGCATCGATGCAGCGGCATTCAACGAGTATGCCAACGTGGATGCCCAGGGCAAGATTGTCATCGTGTTGAGCGGCGTGCCGAATTTCCTTCCCAGCACGGTGACCGACCAGTTTGCCACTATCCGCGACAAGGCCTACGCCGCCCAACGTCACGGTGCCTGCGCCCTGGTGGTGATCAACATGAGCAAGAGTTGCCCCGCCAACGAGGTGCAGTGCCGCGTGTTCAATGGCGACAAGAAGCATCTGGCCAAGTTCCCCATCATCCAACCCACACGCGCCTGTGCCGAGATGTTGTTCCAGAACGAGCTGATGCCGTTCCAGACAGCTGTCGACACCATCGCCGCCACCATGAAGCCACAGTCGTTCCACCTGCGCAAGCACTTCGAGATTGAAGTCAACGCCAAATACCAGCCCGAAGCCCTTACGGCCAACGTCATCGGCATCCGTCCTGGCGACGACAAGCGTCTGAAGAACGAATACATCGTCGTGGGTGCCCATCTGGACCATGTAGGCATGCAGGGCAACACATGCCTCTTCCCCGGCGCCGACGACAACGCTTCGGGTGTGGCAGTGCTGCTCGAGACTGCACGCATGCTCAACGAGGCCTATATCCATCCCCGCCGCAGCGTCATCTTCGTGCTCTTCTCAGGTTCGGAGACCGAACATCTGGGGTCGCGCATCTTTGTGTCCAACTTCTCGCCGCTGCGCCGTATCGAGGCCTTCGTCAACATCGAGTGTGTCGGCACGGGCGACAGTCTGGTGGCCATGGGCAACAACAAGTTCCCCGACCTGTTCAAGGTGGCATGCGACATGGACTCCGCGTTCACCGGCTATAGCTTGTGCCGTAGCTACAAGACCAACCCCAAGGGCGACGCTGCCGCCTTTGCCAAGATAGGCATCCCCTCGCTGGTGATGACCAACTTCAACGGCAACCGCCACGTCCATGTGCCCAGCGACATACCCGAGAACATCGACCGCCAGTTCCTGCTCAAAGCGGCCAAACTGACATACGAGACCGTCTACGAATTGACCTTCGGCGACTATATGGGTCGTACACTCGATTCAAGACGCACACGGTTCAAATAGCAGAAGGCACGTTGACGGCCACGGCCAGGGCATCCGGTGCGGTGGTGCAGTAGTCCGTCGGGCATCCGCAATGCCGTCCGGCGGCCAGCACGCGCGACGGATATCCCCGTTCCCGACAACGTTTCTCCTCCCATACAACAGACAGAATCCACGCAACCAATTATGTTCGCATTATACAAAAAAGAACTCGCATCTTTCTTTGCCTCCATTATCGGATACCTTACCATCATCGTCTTTCTCGTCCTGACAGGTTTGATGTTGTGGGTGTTCCGCTCCAATTTCAATATTCTTGACTACGGCTATGCCTCGCTCGACGGACTTTTCTTCGTGGCACCTTTCCTGTATCTCTTCCTCATTCCGGCCATCACCATGCGCATGTTTGCCGAAGAGAAACGCACCGGCACCATCGAGTTGTTGCTCACCAAGCCGCTAAGCGACTTCACCATCATCTTTGCCAAGTTCCTGGCTGGCGTCACGCTGGTGTTTGTCTCCCTGCTGCCAACGTTGGTCTATTATTTCAGCGTCTTCAGCTTGGGCGACCCTGTCGGCAATATCGACCATGGCAGCGTGGTGGGGTCCTACATAGGCATGCTGTTCCTGGGTGCCACCTTTGTCTCGATAGGCATCTTTGCCACGTCGTTGACCAACAACCAGATTGTGGCCTTTATCACAGCGGCGCTGCTTTGCGTTGTCTGCTATCTGGGATTTGAGGCACTCTACAACATGAACTTTCTCGGCAAGGCGGGACTCTTTGTCAAGGCCCTTGGCATAGAGCATCACTACGAATCCATCAGCCGTGGCGTCATCGACACCCGCGATGTGCTCTATTTTCTCAGTGTCATCACGCTCTTCCTGATGGGCACACGATTGGTGCTCCAGTCGCGCAAATGGCAGAAATGACACACCGGTCAATAGATTTTACTCTTTAGTGGAATGAACAGATTGAACGAAAAACGGAATATCAAGCGCAGCAACCTCATAGAGTTCTTTGCCGCGTTGCTCATCATAATCTTTGTCAACCTCATAGGACATTACCTCTTTGCCCGTCTCGACCTTACCGCCGAACATCGTTACACCCTCAGCAAGTCGACCAAGGAACTGCTCAAGGGAGTGGACGAGAGTGTCCTGTTTCGCGTATATCTTGAAGGCGACGAAATGCCTTCCGAGTACCAGCGGCTGCAAAACGAGACGCGCGAGATGCTCAATCAATTCCGTGCATACAGCAAGTATGTGGAATACGAGTTCGTGGATGTCACCCCGGGCAGCTTCGACAGTAAGGAGGAATGTCAGGTGTTCTATCAAAAGCTGGCACAGCACGGCATCCAGCCCGCATCGGTTCAGATGCAGACCAAGAGTGGCGTCATGCAGCAGGTGCTCATCCCTGCCGCCACGGTGTACTACAAGGGTCGTGAAACCTCCATCCAGCTGATGCAGAATCAGGCCTATGTCAGCGAGGAACAGGCGTTGAACAATTCTGTGCAGGACTTGGAGTACGTGCTCGGCAATGCCATCCGCAACCTGGCGCGCGCCGTGAAGCCCAAAGTGGGTTTCCTCTTGGGGCATGGCGAGTTGGAGCGTGGTGCCGTCTACGATATCCAGATGTCGCTTTTGGAAAACTACACACTGGAGAATGTCTATCTGGAGGGCAACATCAACGCCCTCACGGGACGTAACCGCAATCAGGAGGACTCCCTGATGCACTTCTACAACAAGTTCGACGTCCTTGTGGTGGCCAAACCCACGCAGCCATTCTCCGACCAGGAGCTTTATATCCTCGACCAGTATGTGATGTATGGTGGGCGAATCCTTTGGCTCATCGACCCATTGGGTGCCGACCTTGACAGCTTGGCCACACAGCCGCAGGCCGTTGCCATGCGCTATCCGCTCAATCTCGACGAGATGCTGTTCAACTACGGTGTGCGTGTCAATCCCGACATCGTTATGGACATCCGGTGCCGCCCCATACCCATGGCGGTGGGACAAGTGGGCGACAAGCCGCAGCTCAAGTTCTGTCCGTGGTACTATTTCCCCGAGCTGGTGCCCATATCGCAGCATCCTATTGTGCGCAACCTCGACCTTATCAAGACAGACTTTGTCAGCAGCATCGACCTTATCGACAACGATATTGCCAAGACGGTGTTGTTGCAGACATCGGAGTTCTCCCGTGTGAAGAACGCCCCGGCCATTATCGACCTCAACGACGGCAAGGTGGAGCCCGACCGTCGTCTTTTCAACAGGAGCAACCTCCCTGTGGCAGTGCTGCTGGAGGGTAACTTCAAATCCATGTGGCGTAGTCGACTGGCACCATCGTTTACCGAGATACCTGAGATGGGTTATCGCGACACCAGCGTATTCACCCGTATGATAGTTGTCAGCGACGGCGACATGATTAAGAACCGCTTCAACTACAAGGACAACTCGGGCTATCCTCTGGGCTACGACCTTTATACGCAGACGATGTATGCCAACAAGCAGTTCCTCCTCAACGCTATCGACTATCTGGCAGGCAATGAAGAGGCGTTGGCTACCCGCAGCCGTGATGTGAAGCTGCGCAAGCTCAACGCCATGCGTGTCAAGGAGGAGCGCACCTATTTCCAGTGGCTCAACGTGCTGTTGCCTGCGGTCATTGTCCTCGCCTGTGGCGTGGTGTATCTCTTTGTCCGCCGTCGTCAGGTGGGAGGCCTCAAGGGTAGGGGAATCCGCAAAACAGGACAGAAAAAGTGAGAAATAGCGAAGAGGCAGCGCCGGTGGGCGGGACTTCATTCGCAGAACATTTGCTAACGGAATTAATAGTAGAACAGTGAAAAGACGTAACCTTATCATCATAGCCGTTGTATTGATTATCGGCATTGTCGCCCTGGTCGTGGTGCTTGCGCGTGGGCAGAAATCCACTTTCAAGCAGGATTATCATATTGAAGACACCGCCACGATTACCAAGATTTTCATGGCCGACAAGATGAACAACCAGGTCACCCTTACTCGGGCTGAAGACGGCAAGACATGGACGGTCGACAACACCTTTGAGGCCAACCAGCCCATGATAGACCTCTTCCTCGAGACGCTTCACACCATGCGCGCCCGTCAGCAGGTGAACCGCACGGCCGCACCGAATATCACCAAAGATCTCGCCGCCAAGAGCGTCAAGACGGAGATATACCAGCGGGTCTATCTCATCGATTGGTTCAACCATAAGCTGCGTCTCTTCCCACACGAGAAGCTGACGGCGACCTATTTCGTAGGTCACGAGACGCAGGATATGCTCGGCACCTTTGTCTATCGCAAGGGCGACAAGATTCCCGTGATACTCCACATCCCGGGGTTCCGTGGTTTCATCGCCCCGCGTTTTATTGCCGACCCCACACCCTGGCGCAGCCATCGCATTGTATCGCTCAATGTGCTCGACATCCAGTCGGTGGAGCTTGAGATACCATCCATGCCGCAGGAGTCCTTCGCCATACGCCGCGAAGGCGACGGCTTCTATATGGAGTTGTTGGCCGGCCATCAGCGTGTCAACGGTTTCGACACCGCGCGTGTCGCCCAGCTGCTCTCCTCCTTCACCAACCTCAACTTCGACGAGTATGCCAAGGCGGTGCCCAAAGCCGAGCTCGACACCACCTTCTCCAAGCCGCCGCGCACCGTTCTGCGTGTCACCGACACCCGTGGCAACATGCGTGAGCTGAAGACCTACATCAAGTACCGCAATCCCGACGATGTGGCCAATATGCCCGACCCGGAGATGTACGAGGTGTTCGACCTTGACCGGCTCTACGCTGTGATGGACAACAAGGACACCGTCCTTATCCAATATTATGTCTTCGACAATATCCTTCAGCCCGCCACTTTCTTCCTTGGGCAGAACTCATCAAACTTTGTTGTCAAATAATAGGATACACTCATGGCCGACACTACCCCTCTGATTCTGATTACCAACGACGACGGCTATGCCGCCAAGGGTATCAACACGCTGATAGAGGTGGCACGTGAGATGGGTGATGTCATCGTCATGGCTCCCGAGGTGAACGCCTCCGCCAAGAGCCACTCGCTCACCACCGCGATGCCGCTGCGTGCCCGACAGATGTGGAGCGCTGGAAGGCAGCAGCGCGACGGGCGGCTGTTGAACACCGTGACCGTCTACGCCTGCAACGGCACGCCCACCGATTGCGTCAAGCTGGGGGCAGAGCATTTCACTCCCCGTCGTCCCGACCTGGTTCTGTCGGGCATCAACCACGGAAGCAACGCCTCCATCAACGTTATCTACAGCGGCACGATAGGGGCGGCATTGGAAGCCGTCACCAACGGCTATGCTGCCATCGGGTTCTCATTGCTCGACCATCATGCCGACGCCGATTTCACGCCGTGCCTGCCCTATGTGCGGCAGCTGGTGCAATATGTCCTTGCCAACGGCTTGCCCGACAGGGTAGGGCTCAACGTCAATTTCCCCCGAGCCACCCATGCCCCCTACAAGGGCGTGAAGGTGTGTCGCTCGGCGCAGGCGTCGTGGACCGACAGCTTCGAGCGTCGCGACGACCCCCACGGCCAGCCCTATTGGTGGCTCACGGGCACTTTTGTTTGCAACGACAACGTCCCCGACACCGACCAGTGGGCGTTGGAGCACGACTATGTCTCCGTCGTGCCGCTGCGTCCCGATTACACCGACCATCAAGCCATCAACCTATTGAAACCTTTAGAGCAATGACCTTTTTCCGTCAGAACAAGATAGTCGTCGGGCTCGTCGCGGGCTTGGGCTCCGAGCTTCTCGCCGCACTGCTTTTGTGGGCGGGGCTGCTGGTGGCCGGCGAGCCGGTGGGCGCCCATATCCGTTGGTTCGGCATCGTCTTTGTGCCGCTGGTCCTCATCCTGCGCCACTATGCCAAGAAGAGAGAATTTCTCGTCGTCACCAAGACGCTCATCGTGATACTCTTCATCACCTTTGTGGCCTTCATGGCGGCGGTGTTGTGACGGCGATACAGGAAAGGACAGTCAATCAGCAGAAGCAAATGAAGTACTACATTATAGCGGGAGAAGCGTCGGGCGACTTGCATGGGAGCAATCTGATGCGTGCCATCGTGCGTCGCGACGCCCAGGCCGACATCCGCTACTGGGGCGGCGACCGCATGGCTGCCGTCGAGGGGCGCACCACCATGGTCAAGCATATACGCGACTTGGCCTTCATGGGCTTCGTCGAGGTGGTGCAGAACCTGCGCACCGTGCTGGGCAATATCGCTTTCTGCAAGCAGGACATCCTGGCTTTCCGTCCCGATGTGATGGTGTTTATCGACTACCCGGGCTTCAACCTCAAGATAGCCAAGTTCACCCGCCAGCAGGGTTTCCGCAACGTGTACTACATCTCGCCGCAGGTGTGGGCCTGGAAGCGCAGCCGCCTCAAGGCCATGCGTCGCGACCTCGACATGCTGTGCTACATCCTGCCGCTGGAGCGTGACTTCTTTGCGCGGGTCGATTTCCCGCAGGCCCTCTATGTGGGGCATCCCCTCATCGACGAGGTGAACAACTACCGCCACGCCGCCGGCGAGGGTGCTGCCGCCCATGCGGGTGAGGTCATCGCCCTGTTGCCGGGGAGCCGCAAGATGGAGCTGCGCAAGATGATGCCGCCCATGTTGCAGCTGGCGCGGAGGCATCCCGAATACCGTTTCGTGGTGGCGGGCATGTCGCTGCTGGGCGAGCCCTTCTACCGGACGTTGCTGGGGGCGGAGCCGCCAGCCAATGTGGAGGTGCGCTACGACAGCACCTACGACATCCTCTCGCAGGCCCGTGCCGCCGTGGTCTGTTCGGGCACGGCCACCCTCGAGGCCGCCATCTTCCGGGTGCCGCAGGTGGTGTGCTACAAGGCCAACGCCCTCTCGGTGGCCATTGCCAAGGCCTTCGCCAAGGTGCGCTACATCTCGTTGGTGAACCTCATTGCCGACCGCACGGTGGTGCGCGAGCTTATCCAGCAGGACTTGACCGACGGTGTGCTGGAGCAGGAGTTCCGCCTGGTGGCCGACGACGCCGACACGCGCGAGCGTATGCTCAGGGACTACGATGCGGTGGTGGCGCTGCTGGGCAACGGCGACGCTTCCGACCGGACGGCCGAGGTCGTCGTGCGGCAGGCGGCCGCGTCGGGAAACAATAATATGGTATAATACTATTATATATATAGCACGGCAGGGGCCGGCATGCAGAATCACTAACCTAACACCACGCAGCTTTGAAACGACTTGTTCTCATATTGTCTTTCCTCACGGTGGCGCTCACGGCGCCGGCCGAGAGGGTCAAGGTACGCATCTTCTCGACCAACCGCATCGAGAGCGTCAACGTCTCGTTCGACCTGGGCACCTACGACCTCTATGCGGGCGACTCGCTGCTGGAGCCCGCCCTGGGCGAGGGGCTGTCGGTCATCCTCCATGCCGCCGCCGGCGGTGTGCATGTGGCTGTCAACGACTATGAGTACGGCACCTTCAAGGAGGTGTCGCTCCGTGCCACCGACACGGCCTGCATCCTCTGCCTCAACCCGCGCAACGTGAAGCAGCGCACCTACGAGGGCAACCTTGTGGTGAACACCATCAACTCCACGGCGCTGAAGCTGGTCAACGACGTGGACTTCGAGACCTACCTGGCCGGCGTGGTGCAGTCCGAAATCTACGGCAAGGAGCCGGAGATATTCCGTGTGCAGGCCGTCATCTCGCGCACCTGGGCGCTGCGCAACATGGACAAGCACCGCAACGACGGCTACAACTTCTGCGACCATGTGCACTGCCAGGCCTACCTCAACCGCTGCGTGCGTCCCGACATCATGCTGGGCACCATCCAGTCGATGGGCGAGACCATCGTGGACGCCGACGGCCACCTCATCGAGACGCCCTTCCACTCCAACAGCGGCGGCCAGACGGCCAATTCCGAGGACGTGTGGCGCACCGCCCTGCCCTATCTCCGCTCGGTGGCCGACACTTTCTCCTACGGCATGAAGCAGTCCACCTGGACCAAGGTGGTGAACCGCGACAAGTGGCTCAGCTACTTCGCCAAGAACCACAAGGTGGACCTCGGCGTGGACTCGCTGCGCGACACGCTGCTGCACTTCTCCCAGCCGCAGCGCCGCACGAAGCTCTGCGGTGTGCCGCTGACGCGCATACGCAACGACTTCCAGCTCAAGAGCACCTTCTTCTCCGTGGAGCCCGACAGCGTGGGCAACACCGTGGTGCTCCACGGGCGCGGCTACGGCCACGGCGTGGGGCTCTCGCAGGAGGGCACCATCCGCATGGTGGCGCTGGGCTACGGCTACGACGACATCATCCGCCACTACTACACCGGCGCCAGCGTGCACCGCGACAACGCCACCCCCAAGGGCTATGTGGCCAACTATGTGGAGGAAATCAAGCAAATCATCGAGACCGACCGCCAGCAGCCCGGCAAGGTCAAGTCGAAGAAGGACGACTGGCTGGGGCAGCTCTTCCGTCTGCGCGACCGTCAGGAGCGCGAGGAGGTCTACGACCCCGCCAAGCAGGAGGTCGAGGGCGAATGGGACTACCAGTGGTAGCCCCTGCACCATGGCGGCGTTTGGCTTTGAACAATTAATCCAATCTCTAACCAATACGTTACAATGATGAAACGGGTATTTACATTCGCATTGGTTGCCCTGATGGGCCTGGCCTTGTGCACGACAGTCGCCTGCAATAAAGACGACGGCAGTACCACCAACACGGAAAACAACGGCGGCAATAATGGCAGCAACAATGGTGGCGGCAACGTAAATAATGTATGGGTGGACTTGGGGTTGCCGAGCGGTACCATGTGGAAGAATGCAAATGAGGTGAATGCGGCAGATGCCGAGTACAATTTCTACACG
>CACXCY010000231.1 GCA_902766265.1 uncultured Bacteroidota bacterium | reverse complement strand
GCTTCTTGTGGTCTCGTTCCCGCTCTGCACATGGGCGGCCGCCAAGATATACCGCACCGGCATACTCCGCTATGGAAAGAAAACCACTTGGGGAGACCTTTTCAAATGGCTTAAAGCATAGGAAACCCTATTGACACAACAAGCAGGCCCACGATGAGTTCCATCGTGGGCCTGCTTTCGGAAATGTAGGTGGTATAAAGTTTCTACGCTCTACCTTATCACCACCACTTTGCGTGCGGGGAGGGTGCCCACCTTAACGATATAGACACCATTGGGGAGCACGGGGCTCTTGTCGGAGGCAATCACATGGGCGGCGCGGCGTCCCATCACGTCGTAGACGCTGAACTCGTCGGCCGTCTGTCCGTTGAGGGTGACACAGATGCGCCCTTCTGCAGCGTAGACGCTGATGTCGCTGGCTTCGATGTCCGAGATGCCGTTGCTGCCACCGTCGGAGACGAAATAGGCAATCAGATTGACGTCGCCGGTCACAGTCAGCGCATAGGGGTTGGCCGTAGTGCTGTCGCTCCAGTGGTCAAAGTGGTAGCCGCTGTTGGCATTGGCGGTAAGGGTGGCGGTGGCACCATAGTCGTAGGTTCCTCCACCGCGGATGCTGCCCCACGCGGCATCGTTCGGCACCGCAGTGACGGTGTATGAGTTGGGAGCAAAAAAGGCGGTGTAGGTGGCATTGCTCACCACGGTCACGGTGCGGGGATTCGTCGTGTCCCTGTCCTGCCAGTACCTGAAGTGGTAGCCGTCGTTGGCTGTAGCCGTAAGGGTGGCGTTGCTGCCGGCAGCATAGTTGCCGCCGCCACTCACGCTGCCCATCGTGCTGTTGCCCGAAACGGCGGTAATCGTGTATTGGTCTAATTCGAAATAGGCCGTATAGGTAGCGCTGTCGGTCACCACGACAGAGCGCGTGGCACTGGTGTTGCCATCATGCCAACGGGCAAAGCGGTAGCCGCTGTTGGCAGTGGCGGCGATGGTGACGGTGGTGCCATAGTTGTATGTGCCGCCCCCTCGCACACTGCCCATCGTGTCATTGGCCGACACTACGTTGACGGTGTACGAATGTATGGCGAAGAACGCTCTGAATGTGGTGTCGGCGGTGACGGTCACCGTACGTGGGTTCTGGGTGATGCTATCTTGCCACTGTACGAAATAATGGCCCTGATTGGGGATAGCCGTAAGGGTGGCGGTGCGACCTACTACATAGGAGCCACCTCCGATCACGCTGCCCATTGTGGTGTCGTCCGAAAGAGCGGTAACTGTTGCGCCGGCGGCAAAATAGGCGGTGAGTGTCGAATCAGATGTCACCCTAAGCGTATATGGATTACTTGTTGAGCCGTCGCTCCAATGGTCGAACACATAGCCGCTATTGGCGGTAGCGGACACCGTTGCCGACGAATTGGTGCAGTTGGGCTGTGAGACAACCTGCGCCGAACCTTGCGTAGAATTGTTTGACCGGGCGGTAAGGACCCCCCCTGGAGATTCAATAAAGTTTGTAAAGTATACGGTATCTGTATAATCTCGCCAGCTTGAGCTATACG
The DNA here is from genome assembly GCA_902766265.1 of uncultured Bacteroidota bacterium. Lineage (GTDB taxonomy): Bacteria > Bacteroidota > Bacteroidia > Bacteroidales > P3 > Colimorpha. The sequence continues at coordinate 11,605 of CACXCY010000231.1, read as the reverse complement.
CTGCCGCTCTCCCGCACGGAACATATATGGATGCTGCATTAGGTACCCCACGAAATGGGAAACAATCAAAAGTGTAGCGACCCGAAGAATAACTCACTTCTAGCGTGGGGGGGGTGGATGCAAGAGCGCGTATTACAGTTAAGCTGTTGCAAGATGTGAAAGCACGCCTTCCTATGGTTCTGACGGAATTCCCGATAGTGACGGAAGTCAGGCGGGCGCAAGAATAGAAAGCATCCGCACCGATGGAGGTGACGGAGTTGGGGATGGTGACGGATGTCAGGCCATCGCAATAACAAAAAGCAAGGGTGTCAATAGAGGTGACGGAGTTGGGGATGGTAATAGAGGTCAGGCCTATGCAATCTATGAAAGCACCGCAGCCGATGGAGGTAACGGAATTAGGAATAAGCGTATTCCTGCATCCTGCAATCAGGGTGTTTGTGGCTCTCTTTATGATGGCATTGCAGTTGTTCCTGCTGTCGTAGTGCGTATTTCCTGCAGCAACTGTTATGGAGGTCAAACCTGTGCATGATCCGAAAGGCAGGATACCGATGGATGTGACAGAGTTGGGGATGGCGACGGATGTCAGCCCGGTGCAAAGATAGAAAGCAGCATTTCCAATGGATCTGACGGAGTTGGGGATGGTAATGGAGGTCAGGCCTCTGCAAGCAGAGAAAGCATAGTCACCGATGGAGGTGACGGAGTTGCCGATGGAGATGGAGGTCAGTCCGCCGCAACCATAGAAAGCATAGTCGCCGATGGAGGTGACGAGGTTCGGGATGGTGACGGAGGTCAGTCCGCAACCATAGAAAGCATAGTCGCCGATGGACCTGACGTAACGGCCAATGGTGACGGATGTCAGACCGCTGCACCCCCGGAATGCACAGTTGCCGATGGAGCGGATGGAGCCAGGGATGGTGACAGAGGTCAAGCCACTGCAACCACGAAAAGCATCGTCGCCGATGGAGTCGACGGTGTAGATGTAGGGGGTAGTTCCGGGTTGAGAGATGTTTATCTCATTAGGAATTGTGACAACACCAGTCGGCTTATATCTGTCGTCCCAACTTCCAGGTGATATAATTATCAATTTTGGATAACCATTATTATATATTCTATAATATATACGTCCATTAGGATTACTGCCACCCGAAGAAATATAAGCAGATTGTCCCCATGCTTGTGAGGCGAAGAACCCCAGTAGCATAGCGACTGCGGCTAAGGAAAAGAGTGTGTTTTTCATAATGATAATGTTATTTAGCGTTCATAAATTCATTCAGGGCGTTGCTTCTGACCGCATCGAAGGCGGACTTCTTGCTGCTGTTCTCACCGCTGATGCGACGGTCATCGTCCGCCATACCGGCTATCTTGCGGGACCCCCACAGGTAACGGTCAACGGTTTTGTAGTCCTTCTCGTTGAAGTTGGTGGCATACAACTTGACGAAGCGGTTGTAGATATCTTTGTACAACGCATAGCCACATTTTGCCTTTTTCTTTTCACTCCATTGTTTGTCTTTGAAGGTTTCCTGATCGAATGGCATTGTTGTCAAACTCTTGCGGAGTTTTGACAACACACGGTACACCAGATCGTCGTAGATGGGATAGCGCTTAGGGTAGTGGAAGCTGCAGTATTTCGTTGCAAACGAGAAGTGGTTAATCCAATTATCCTCCCCATTCTTTCCATGATTAACCAATGCGATGCGGTGCACCACGGTAAGGTCGCCATCCTTCATCAGTTTGTCGGCATTGGTGATATTGTCCACAATGTTTCTTGCCACGGAGGCCACATCCTGGATGCCTGTCGAATAGAATGTGTTCAGCATCGCCACTTTCAAATACACCTGGCCGTAATCGGTGTTTTTGGGATACTTGCCGAAGATTTCCCAAAGCAACTGCTCTTGGAGATGATAATCACTGAGGACAATGTCCTTGTTCTTTAATGTTTTTTCAACGTCAATACGTGAAATGGATAATGTTTTTGTCATAGGATTTGATATTTTAATTGTGCAAATTTCGATATCATGGAGCGATTAACCAAAACCATTTTGGTCCATTTTACAATAAGTTGATAGTCACTGCTTGTTTAAAGTGGTTTAGAGAACCTGACAGCAAATATTTTGCATGGGACGTGCAAAAGAAAGTGCCTTTGCAGCGTTTTGCGAATGGCGGATTATTGTCAGCGTGTCATGCTCCTCCGGTAGCAGTCCTGTCTGTTTTTTTTTTTTTTTTCTCCAACGGAAATAAATTCTAATAAATAAGAAAAGGCATGAGGTTATGTACTCATGTCCGTTGTTATCGGGGTTTAGGCATACCCATAAAGGAACGGGGTCTAAGGAACATATCTCACGCCTGACGATATGCTAAGGGAATAGCATACACATTCAAGCGAAAGCATAAAATGCTCGTCCTCCTTTATGAAACTTTGCCTAATTTCGATAACAGGACAATATCGCAATGCTTTTCTTGCTTACAGCTTTCTGACTCTCGAAAGCGGCTGCAAAGTTACGAAGAATTAGCGAACTGACAAAAATAATTTGATTATGCCCTGCGGCAACATACAATTCATGGGGAATCACATGGGTGGTTAAACACGAATTGCCATATAATTATCCATGAATTTTGGTCGCTATGAGGGGCGTGTCGTCGACACGCTATCTCGGTAACACCACACTAAGCTGCAGGCGCAGTGTGGTGATAGTGATATATACAAGCACACATGCGTGTCGAAGATACGCCACCAGTTGACAAGGTCGCGTCTCTTCGAGACGCATTTGTATTATAGGCATGTGCTCTCACCACACTGCGCTCCCTATGGTCGCTTAGTATGGTGTTATTGAGATTTAGCATCTTCGATGCTTTCTTGTAGCAGATTAATTTATGGTCAATTACATGGGAATTCATGTGAATACACTGATGCAAGCCAGATATGGGTATATGGTATAACGTTTCTGAGCGCTACCTGGGTTGTATTGCTGAAAAATTACTTTCTTTTCATTGAGTGCAATAAAAAAGATTGTTTTCGTTATTTAGATATGATTGTCTATCATGGATGTGACAGGAAGATTGAGCATCCACGGATAATGGAGCCCAACAGGGCACTCGATTTTGGGAAGGGGTTTTATACCACCCTTAACGAGATGCAGGCCAAGGGGTTTGCCATGAAGGTGAAAGACCGTTCCCATTCCGAGAATGCTGTCGTCAGCGTCTATGAGGTGAATCTGGAACAGATGAAAGCGGAGCTGAACGGCATGTGGTTTGATGAACCTGACGAGGCATGGCTGGACTATGTGAGTGCTAACCGCAACGGCGTGCCGACAACAGCATGTGACTTTGTTTATGGGCCTGTGGCCAATGATGACGTATTCCGTACCTTTGCCGCCTATCAGGCAGGTGTGTTGACAAAAGAGGAGACATTGGCGCGATTGAAGGTGAAACAACTCTACAACCAATTGACATTCAAAAGCGAGAAATCGCTGAAGTACATCAAATTCTTAACAGCGTACTCATTATGACACCACAGGAGCAATTACAATTCACCGCCACTATGCAATTGATTGTGCCGCAGGTGATAGACCGCATGGTGAGAGAGTATGGCATGGATGCTGCCGATGCCATGCGGGCGCTGTATGAGTCGCAGGTGTATGCCGATCTTGAGCGGGAAAGCAGCAAACTGTGGCATCTCAGCCCACTGGCTTTGGCCGAGTTGTGGCATAGCGAGAATACGACAGGAAAGATTCAATACCCAGAAGAGGCATAAAATACAGCGGAACGGCATGAGCGTAAAACTGGAATTTCTAATCTACTGTATCGAGGAATACAAACGTCGACACGGCACCACGGGACGCGAGACCTATGATTTATTTGAGCGTTCGGGTGCAAGCCGATATATTCTCAACCACTACGATGCTTTGCATACCGCAGGGGTGGAATATACGCTGGATGACATTGCACCGATTTTTCAACTCTGATGCAGGGCTGATATAACTCTGACTTGGGCCTGTCGTGGGGGCGTGGAGCGCACCTGGTCGGCGGGCGTCGCTATTGTGCCTTGTAGGAAACTATGGGACAATATCTTGCATTTTTAATACAAAAAAGATTTGTCGGTGACGGAAAAATATAGTATCTTTGGGGCAGTAAAAAGATGAAAGAAAAACGTTGGTTAATAAGAAAAGACTATGATATAGAGATTGTTGAAAAACTTGCGGAATCCTTGGGCGTTGACAGAATTATCGCCACACTACTTGTAGAACGAGGCATTACATCATTTGAGGAAGCGAAGCATTTCTTCCGTCCGAGTTTAGACCAATTGCACGACCCGTTCCTAATGAAAGACATGGACAGGGCAATTGAGCGTATCAACCAAGCCATCCGCAAGAAAGAACGAATCCTTATCTATGGCGACTATGACGTCGACGGTACCTCTGCCGTGGCGTTGGTGTATTCCTACTTCCGCACCATCAACCCGAACATTGACTTCTACATCCCCGACCGCGATGCGGAGGGTTACGGCATCTCGTTCCAGGGCATTGACTATGCCCACACGACGGGTGTGCGGCTTATCATCGCGCTCGACTGCGGCATCAAGGCCAACGAGCAGGCGGCGTATGCCAGCCAGTTCGGCATCGACCTCATCGTGGGCGACCACCACCTGCCGGGCGATGAACTGCCAAACTGCACGGCCATCCTCGACCCCAAGCGCGAAGACTGCCCCTACCCGTTCAAGGAACTCTCGGGTTGCGGCATCGGGTTCAAGATTGTGGAGGCCTACATGGAGCAGAAGATTGGCGTGCGGCTGTGCGATGTGTTTGGCGAACACGAACGCCACAAACGCAAGGCGCAGGAGACGCTGAAGCTGAAACTGCTGAAATACCTGGACCTTGTAGCCGTGAGCATCGCCTCCGACATCGTGCCTATCATGGGCGAGAACCGCGTGTTGGCTGCCTATGGACTGAAAGTCATCAACACCTGCCCCCGTCCAGGCATCGAGGCCATACTGCGTTTCGGACACATAGAGCCCCGCAGCGAGGCCGACCGCCAAGGACACCCCGAGAAAGAGGGATACTTCTGCAAAGACTTGAACATTAGCGACCTCGTATTTCTCGTAGGGCCACGCATCAACGCTGCAGGACGCATCCGCAGCGCTTTCGACTCGGTGCGCCTGATGCTGTGCGAGGATATGGAATCGGCACATGTGCTGGCCGAGGAGATTAACAACTACAACAGCGAACGCAAGGATCTCGACACCCAAGCAACCGAGACGGCAAAGAAAATCATCGAGAACGACCCCAAATGGCAGGATCGCAAAGCCATCGTGCTGGTCGACGAAACATGGCACAAAGGAGTGGTGGGCATCGTGGCGTCACGCCTCGTGGAGGCCTACTACAAACCCACCATCATCTTCACCCGCTCCACCGACGACCTCTATGTGGGTTCGGCACGCTCCATCAAAGAATTCGACATTCATGCCGCATTGGAGCAATGCAGCGACCTGCTGGAGCATTTCGGCGGCCACAAATGCGCCGCCGGAGTGTCGCTCAAACCTGAGAATTTCGACAAGTTTGTGCAACGTTTCGAAGAGATTGTGACAAGCAACCTCAAGAGCGAGGATATGGTGCCAGAGATAGAGATTGACGCAGAGGTGGACTTCGCACAGAACATTACCCCGAAGTTCCTGCGCATATTGAAACAGTTCTCCCCCTTCGGTCCAGAGAACAACGTGCCCATCTTCCTCTCGCGGCACTTGGTGGACACCGGTTTCCCGCGCGTGGTGGGCAGCAACCACCTCAAGTTTGCAGCCATTCCGCTGGAATCGCGCAGCCGCGCCTACCCTGCCATCGGTTTCCAACTGGGCGAACACTACAAGCGTGTCAAAGACGGACAGCCCTTCGACCTCTGCTATATGCTCGAAGAGAACTACTGGAACGGCAAAACCGAAATACAACTTAACGTCAAAGACATCCGCTTTGAGAAATGAGTCAGCCAACGCGACAGGGAGGTGCCCGGGTTTTGTAGCAGCAACACCACTGCTCGTTGTCAGTCGCTCCCCTGTTCCGCCAACGGTTCCCGCTATACGACAGTCAACAACGATGCCTAACATAAAGCCAAACTATGCCAGCAGACGATAAAAAAATCATCTTCTCCATGGTCGGCGTAGGAAAACTCATCCCGCCGTCACGACAGATTCTGAAAGACATATACCTCTCTTTCTTCTATGGTGCCAAGATAGGCATCATAGGCCTCAACGGTTCCGGAAAGTCATCACTGCTAAAGATTATTGCCGGGGTGGACAAGGACTATCAAGGCGAAGTGGTGTTCTCGCCTGGCTACAGCGTGGGATACCTGGAGCAGGAACCCAAGCTGGACGACACCAAGACCGTCAGGGAGGTGGTGCAGGAAGCCGTGCAGGAGACTGTGGACCTGCTCAAAGAATACGAGGAAATCAACAACGCCTTTGCCGAGCCCGATGCCGACTTCGAAAAACTCTGTGCCCGACAAGGTGAGATTACCGAACTCCTCGACCAACACGATGCATGGAACCTGGACAACAAACTGGAGCGTGCTATGGACGCCCTGCGTTGCCCCGAAGAAGACCAACTGGTGAAGAACCTGTCGGGCGGTGAGCGGCGTCGCGTAGCCCTCTGCCGTCTATTGCTCCAAGAGCCCGACATCCTGCTCCTTGACGAGCCCACCAACCACCTCGATGCCGAAAGCATAGAATGGCTCGAGCAGCATCTGCGCCAATACAAGGGCACCGTTATCGCTGTGACCCACGACCGTTACTTCCTCGACAATGTTGCAGGGTGGATTCTCGAACTGGACAGAGGCGAGGGTATCCCCTGGCAGGGTAACTACTCATCCTGGCTTGACCAAAAGACGCAGCGTCTGGCTATGGAGGAGAAACAGGAAAGCAAACGTAGGAAGACACTCCAGCGCGAGTTGGAATGGGTGCGCATGGCCCCCAAAGCGCGTCACGCCAAAGGCAAAGCCCGTCTGGCCGCCTACGACCGCATGATGAACGAAGACGTCAAGGAGAAAGAGGCCAATCTGGAAATCTTCATCCCAAACGGACCACGTCTGGGTAACAAGGTGCTCGACGTTCAAGGTGTGAGCAAGGCCTACGGCGACAAGTTGCTCTATGAGAACCTCACCTTCTCGCTGCCACCAGCTGGCATTGTGGGCGTTATCGGCCCCAACGGCTGTGGCAAGACTACCCTCTTCCGTCTTATCATGGGACTGGAGCAGCCCGACAGCGGCACGTTCAGCGTTGGCGAGACCGTGAAGATTGGCTACGTGGACCAGCAACATGTGCGGATTGACCCCGAGAAATCGGTATGGGAAGTCGTCTCGGAAGGCAACGAGCAGCTATCCATCGGTGGCCGCCTGGTGAACTCGCGTGCCTACATCTCACGTTTCAACTTCACGGGCAACGACCAGAGCAAGAAGGCCGGTGTACTGTCGGGAGGCGAACGCAACCGTCTCCACCTGGCGCTGACACTCAAGAGCGAAGCCAATGTATTGCTCCTCGATGAGCCCACCAACGACATTGATGTCAACACCATGCGTGCTTTGGAGGAGGGCTTGGAAAACTTTGCAGGATGCGCCGTTGTCATCAGCCACGACCGTTGGTTCCTTGACCGTATCTGCACCCATATTCTCGCCTTTGAGGGCGACTCGCAGGTCTATTTCTTTGAAGGCAGCTACAGCGAATACGAGGAAAATCGCCGCAAACGTCTCGGCGACGACACGCCTCACCGTCTCCACTACAAGAAACTGATGGCATGAGGCATCTCCTGACATTCGCCTTCGCCCTGTTGACGCTATCCGCAGCCGCCCAGGACGAAACGTTACTCAACCCCAAGAGCCGCAGGGCTACACAGATAGTGGCTGTGCAGACCTATCCGCAGGGCAACGACATGAACCGCCAGAACACCTATGCTTTCAACGCTGACGGCACGTTGGCGTCGCGCACGACCCAGGGCTTTGGCGGGCAGCACACGACACGCTATCCGCAGCCCGACAACACCACGCACCGATACGACGAGAAAGGGCTGGTGGACTCGGCTTTCTCGGGGGCCACCCTCCAAAGCCGCACGGTTAAAGACCTGGACGGCGACATCACGGAGACGCATATCTACAAGCCGGACGGACACGCAAGCAAGTCTATCTTCTACATCTACCGACAACCCAACGTACGCTCCACGGCTATTGAATACAACTACGATGCCGACGGATGCCTCCGTGGCCGCACGCTCTACAAATACGACAAACACAACCGCCTCACACGCATACAGCAGATGACTGCCGACGAGGATATTCTGATGACCGAGCAAGACGTCTACGACAAGATGGGCAACCGCACCAAACGCACCCGCACCTTCTTCGAGGACGGCCGCAAGAAGAGTCAGACAGTGGAACAATACAAGTACACTTACGACAGCGACGGTAACTGGATCCGCTGCGAGTACTACAACGACGGTCGTCTCTACTACACCACCCTCCGTCGAATCGAGTACGCCGGCTCCTCCGCACACTAAGCGTTTCTCCAATGTACATTTACATGGCATGTCTATGTGCCCTTACATAGTCCATCTATGTGCCCTCACGTGGTCCGACCATGTGCCCTTACATTGTCCGACCATGTGCCCTTACATAGTCCGACCATGTGCCCTTGCATAGTCCGACCATGTGCCCTTACATAGTCCGACCATGTGCCCTTACATAGTGACATGCAGAAACTGACATTCATTCACAATAAGTTGCATAAATATGGAAAGTATGCGCCTGCAATAATAACACGAAATCGTGTTTTTGTTGAAAACTTCTCCGTCCATCGATGGGTTGGGTAAGGAATTCTTTGTACTTTTGTAACTATAAATTGTATTGGGCCACAGATACAAAAGCAACTAAACCGCATTGTTATGACACAGTTCACCCACCTGCACGTCCATTCCCACTTCTCCATCCTGGACGGAATGTCGAAGATACCCGACCTTATCAAGAAATGCAAGAAGAACGGTATGTATGCCATGGCGCTCACCGACCATGGCAACATGTTTGGCATCAAGGAGCTGGTGGACTGCGTGGCCAAAGAGAACGGCAAAGTGAAGGATGCCATCAAGGAGCAGCAGGCGGTACTGAACAATGAAGAAGCCACTCCCGAAGAGAAACAAGCCGCCGAAACCAAGATTGACGAACTGAAGCAAACCTTCTTCAAACCCATCATCGGCACCGAGGCCTACTGTGCCCATCAGGACTGCCACGTCAAGGACGGACGCGGATGGCATCTCATCCTGCTGGCCAAGAACATGCAGGGTTATCACAATCTCTGCAAGCTGGCCTCCTACGCCTACACCGAGGGCTACTACTACACCTCGCGCATCGACCACCAACTGCTCGAACAATACCACGAAGGCATCATCTGCGCCTCTGCATGCCTCGGTGGCGAAGTGCCGCAAAAGATACTCAGCGGCAACATCTCGGGAGCCGAAGAGAGTGTGCTCTGGTTCAAGAACCTTTTCGGTGACGACTACTACCTGGAACTGCAACGCCACAAAACCGACAAGCCCAACGCTGCCACCGACACATACGAGAAGCAGCAGACGGTGAACAAAGTGCTCATCGAACTGGCCCGAAAACACAACATCAAGCTCATCGCCACCAACGATGTCCATTTTGTGGAGGAGGAACACGGAGAGGCACACGACCGCCTCATCTGCATCAGCACCAACAAGAGCTTCAACGACCCTACCCGCATGCACTATAGCAAGCAGGAATGGCTCAAGACACCGGCAGAGATGGAGGCCATCTTCAGCGATATTCCCGAGGCACTGACCAACACACAGGAGGTGGCCGACAAGGTGGAGGTGTACAGCATCGACTCCGACCCCATCATGCCTGTGTTCCCTATCCCTGAGGACTTTGGCAGCGAACAGGAATACCGTAGCCGCATCACCGAACAGGAACTCTTCGATGAGTTCACCCAGAACGAGAAGCACGAGGTGGTGATGAGCCAAGAGGATGCCGAGAAGAAAATACAGAAACTGGGAGGATACAACAAGCTATACCGCATCAAATTCGAAGCCGACTACCTGGAGAAACTGGTGTGGGAAGGCGCCCATAAACGCTATGGAGAGGAACTGACCGAGGAACAGAAGGAACGCATCGTGTTCGAACTCCACACCATCAAGACCATGGGATTCCCCGGCTACTTCCTTATCGTGAGCGACTACATCCGCGCTGCCCGTGAGGAACTGGGGGTCAGCGTAGGGCCCGGACGTGGTTCGGCGGCAGGCAGCGTGGTGGCCTACTGTCTATGGATTACCGATGTCGACCCACTGAAATACGACCTGCTGTTTGAACGTTTCCTCAACCCTGACCGCATATCGCTTCCTGATATCGATGTGGACTTCGACGATGCCGGTCGCGGAAAGGTGCTGGACTGGATTACCAACAAATATGGTAAGGAAAAAGTAGCACACATCATCACCTACGGCACCATGGCTACCAAGTCGAGCATCGCCGACGTGGGACGTGTGCAGGAGGTGCCGCTGCAGATGGTCAACCGCATCAAGAGCTACATCCCCGACAGGCAATTCCCCGATAACATCAAGGACGACAGTGGCAAAAGCCCCAAGGTGAACCTGGCCAACTGCTACAAATATCTTCCGGAGCTCAAGAGCATCATGGAGGGCGACGACGAAGACCTAAAATCCATGCTCACCTATGCCGAGGAACTGGAAGATACCAACCGCCAGATAGGCATCCACGCCTGCGGTGTCATTATAGGTGCCGACGACCTGACCAACTTCGCACCCGTGTGTACCGTCTACGACAAGGAGTCGAAACAGGATGTGCTCGTGACCCAATATGACGGTCATGTGATAGAAAACGTCGGCCTCATCAAGATGGACTTTCTTGGGTTGAAGAACCTCACCATCATCAAAGATGCCCTGAACAACATCAAGAAATCCTGTGGCGACGAAGTGGACATTGACCACATCCCCATCGACGACGAGAAGACCTTCCAGCTGTTCTGCGACGGCAACACCATCGCCACATTCCAGTTTGAAAGCCCCGGAATGCAGAAGTACCTGCGCGAACTACAGCCCCACGTCTTCGAGGACCTCATAGCAATGAATGCCCTATATCGCCCAGGGCCCATGGACTATATCCCTCTCTTTATCGACCGCAAGCAGGGACGCAAGCCCATTGAATACCCCATCCCTGAGATGGAGAAATACCTCAAGGACACCTACGGCGTCACCGTCTACCAAGAGCAGGTCATGCTTCTCAGCCGCCAGCTGGCCAGCTTCACCCGTGGCGAAAGCGACACTCTCCGCAAGGCCATGGGCAAGAAGCAAATTGCCAAGATGAACGAGTTGGAGAGCAAATTCATGGAACGTGGACAGAAGAACGGACACGACCCCGAGGTGCTCGCCCATATATGGGAAGACTGGAAGAAGTTTGCCTCCTACGCATTCAACAAAAGTCACGCCACATGCTATTCGTGGGTGGCTTACCAGACGGCCTACCTTAAAGCCCACTACCCTGCCGAATACATGGCAGCGGTACTCACCAGCTCACTCAACGACAACAAACGCGTCACCTTCCT
>CACXCY010000230.1 GCA_902766265.1 uncultured Bacteroidota bacterium | reverse complement strand
TATGGCTACACTATGGCTACACTATGGCTACAGTATGGCATCACTATGGCTACCCCTTGCCAAACACTTGCGAAACTGCTACCAACCGAGTACCGAATATCAAGGGTAAGAGTGTGGCGCGGAGGTCAGGTTTAAAAAAAGTTAAAAATGAACATAGGTTCATTGGGCTACGAACATAGGTTCATCGGCCAACGAACATAGGTTCATCGGCTCACGAACATAGGTTCATTTTTTCCCGTGGTGCCGTGGGGATAAAAACGGTACTTGCAGGTATCCCGCAGAAATGGCAGAAAATACTAAAAACGTGCTACTTAACATTTCCGCCATTTCCGTGCTATCTGCGGGACTTATACCTCGGCCACCGTCTCGATAAATTCATGGGCAATTACAGGGGGATTCATGTGAACTTTAAACACGGATTGCCAGTTATTCCCTTTTTTTATAAAATACAATATAAAAAAAAATCGTACCTTTGCAAGGTGTTATAATTCGTCTTTTTATGGAAAATGGAAGAATATTGTTTGTAAGTCAAGAGATTACACCTTTCACTCCTGAATCGGAAAATGCCCTCATGGGAAGGCATTTGCCTGCATTCATACAAGAACACGGCAGGGAAATTCGCGTTTTCATGCCACGTTTCAGCTATGTGAGCGAACGGCGCAACCAGCTGCACGAAGTTATCCGCTTATCAGGTATGAACCTCATTGTGAACAACTGCGACCACCAGATGATTATCAAAGTAGGGTCCATCTCAGCGGTACGCATGCAGGTCTACTTTATTGACAACGAAGAATATTTCTCCAAAGGAGGCCCATTGACCGACGAATCGGGCGCCCTGACCCCCGGATGCGACGAGCGTCTGCTTTTCTTCAGCCACAGCACCCTTGAGGCCGTGCGTAAACTGGCATGGCAGCCACACCTGATACACTTCTCCGGATGGTTCACATCGATGATACCTTTCTATCTGCGACGCATCAACAAGGAGAACGCTTTCTTCTCGGGCACCAAGACAGTGCTGTCGCTCACTGCCGACTCGTTCAAGGGCCGTTTCGGAGAGGAACTGGAACACAAAATGAAGAGCGACGGAGCCACAGCCAAGGACCTGCGCATCTTCCACGACCTGGATTACACCAACCTGATGAAAGCCGTGATACTCTACGCCCACGGCGTGGTGATTGCCTCCCCCAACGCTGACCCTGAACTGGTGAGATTCGCCATGGAAAACAAAAAGAATGTGCTGCCCTACAACGACGACCAACAGGTTTTCTACGAACAGATAAACCGATTCTACGACTCTATCATCGGCTCCAATATCAACAACTAACACTGATGCACCGACACTGCAACAATACCCACGTGAACACTCTGAAACATATCCTGCTGCTGACCCTCGTGCTTGCCACATCGGCACTCTGCTCCTCATGCAACGAGGAGGAATCGGCCATCGGCATGGGACTGCAGGACCCTGCCACACTCTATGCCGGCACTAACGACACCCTCTACGGCTCCGCAATGACACTGCTGGACGACTCACTGATGACCACCAACTATTCGCTCGGCTTGTTGGGATACGTGAGCGACAACGTGTTTGGCACGGCTGACGCCAGCATATACACCCAGATTGCCTGTACCTCCGAATCAGGCATCAACTACGCCAACTCCACCATCGACTCTGTGGTGCTGTCGATTACCGTCAACGAATTCACCAGTAACGTCGGTCGTGGCGCGGTGCCCCTGCACTTCCAGGTAACACCGCTGCTTTCCCCCATATCCACCGACCACCTCTATTACAGTATCGACACCATAGCCACCGACAGCAAGCATTTCTTCAACGGCACTGTGTACGTCACCCCCAACAAGGACACCACCACCATACGCCTATGTCTCAACAGCCGTGCCAACGCCCTCTTTGAAGGCAAGACCTATACGAAAGCTGAATTTATGGCTGCTGTGAACGGCATACGCATCCGCCTTGTCGACAACCGTCAACCCGTGATGATGACCGTCAACTTCGCGGCACAGAACACCAAACTGACAGTATACCGCCAATACCACGAGAGCGACACCACGTCAGAAGCACTGCAAGACGGTTTCTCCATCAGTACCGGGGCACGTCACTTCAACCACTACAGACACCGCTACATCGGTGATTTGGCCACCTTCAACACCAACCGCAAAGATTCAGTGAACGGCAGCCAGCACCTCTACCTCGACCCCATGGGAGGCACACGCATCAAACTGGACTTCGACAGCTGCATCAAGGCATTCCATACTGCCCATCCCAATGCTGTAATACATTATGCAGAGCTGCTACTGCCCGTCAGTGACGACAGCCCCGCTTCGGCACCACCGGACGACCTGCTGGCGTTCCGCTGCGGCATCGACACCACCTCGTATGTCTATGACATGATAGACCCTTATTCATCCGCAGGGTTCGATGGCACATGCCACCAGGGCAGCACAAACAAATACTACCGCCTCCGCATCACACAGCATCTGCAGAAACTGCTGCGCGATGGCAAGGACTACGGCACCCTGCTGGTCATCAACTCCCGACGGGCGTCAGCCAAACGTGCTGTAATCAACGGTTACGCCCACAGCAACCCTCCGCGCATCGCATTCGTCTATTCAGAATAAACAACACGAAAAAACATACCTACCATAATGAAAAAAACTGCTTTACTCCTCGCCTGTCTGCTGTGTTTATCGCAGCTCTCCGCGCAAATCCGTTACCAGAAATTCTACGATAGCCAGAACCAGCAAGTCGCCGTGGAAGGCACTATGACCGACGACAGCGTGCGCACCGGCACCTGGACATGGTGGCACCCCAACGGACGCGTGTTCCAACAGGGAGAATACAACAATGGTGAGAAAACCGGCGTATGGCATGCCTACACTGAAAACGGCAAGATGTGCGCTGAAGAATACTATTCGGGCAACGGCACCAGCCGCACCTGGCATCCCAACGGGAAACTGCAGAGCGAGATTGCCATCGTGAACGGGAAAAAGAACGGCACCTATAAATCCTGGTTCGCCAACGGCGTGCAAAGGGACGAGATACCCTTTGTTGACGGCAGCCGCGAAGGCAAGGCACGAGAGTGGCACGAAAACGGAGTGCTGAAATTTGAAGGCACATACAAAGACAATGAACTGAACGGACCAGCCATCTGGTGGACCGACAAAAAGAAGGTCGACATGAAAGGAACGCTTGTGGATGGCGAGCAGAACGGTGAATGGCTCTTCTACTGGCGCACCAACGGCAAACTCGGCATCAAGGGCACCTACAAAGATGGCGTGGAAGAAGGCACTTGGACCTACTATTACGAAACAGGTGAACGCTGGAGAGAAGGCCAATACGCCAATGGCGAACGCACCGGGCACTGGACTACATGGTACGAGAGCGGAAGAAAGCTGCATGAAGGCGACTACAGCAATGGCAAAGAGACGGGTAAATGGACTTCATGGTACGAGGATGGCCGCACCGACTATGTGGGCACATTTAAGAAAGGGATGAAGGATGGCGAATGGAGCGGTTTCTATGAGGACGGACGCCCACGTTATGTCATGCATTACAAAAACGACATGAAAGACGGTGAAGAGGTGCGCTATTTTGCCAATGGCAAGATTGAGACCCGCTGCAACTATAGGAATGGTGTGTATAACGGCAAGTTTGAACGCTACAACACTGCAGGCAAACCTGAAGAGGCAGGTAATTTCGTTGACGGAGAGAAAGACGGCAAATGGATTTTCTACGATGAACGAGGCAATGCGGGCGTTGTAGTGCAGTTCAATGCAGGCAAGATGGTGTCCAAACAGGACAACATCAACAACGCTAAAGGAAAGAAATAACGGTGCAACTGCTTCTGGCATCCCAATCGCCACGCCGTCGCGAGCTCCTTACAGCGTTAGGGTTTGCTGTCCGTTTCATCAACATCCATGTTGACGAAACTCTGGACCGCCCCCTCCCTGCCGACCAGATTGCAGAAACATTGGCACTGCGTAAGTCTCAAGGGTACGACAATTCCAACCTCAACGACGACGAGGTACTGGTAACAGCCGACACGGTGGTGGTACACCAGCAACAGGTTCTGGGCAAGCCCCAAGATATTGACGACGCACGAAGAATGCTCCGTATGCTTTCAGGTGACAAACATCAGGTCTTCACCGGCGTATGTCTGAAAAGCTCCCGACACCAACGCTCTTTTACAGAAAAGACCGATGTATGGTTCAAACAGCTTACTGAAAGCGAAATAGACCACTATACTACACATTACGCCTGCTTGGACAAGGCCGGCAGTTATGGGATTCAGGATTGGATTGGCATGATAGGCATTGAACGTATTGACGGATGCTACTACAACGTCATGGGGTTGCCGACAGCTCGCCTGTACAAAGAATTGCAGGCATTCCTACCTGATATACATTAACACCGCTGTTTTCGCTGACACATAACACTTGACCACCCGTCTGGCGCAATCTCATCACCCTTCCCAGTGAAGTCGGAAAGTTTTGTCAACGCTGATGACTTCCCTGTCAATCAAATCCCTCACCTGACGGATGACACCATCCTCCGTCAATCCACCAAGGTCTGCCACAAGTTCCTTGATTGTTATTGGTTGCGCTGTAAGGCGCAATTGTATCTGGTGGGTCAGTTCCTTTATGTCTGCATCGGCGTCTCTCCCCACATGCCCTTGGGCCTGCTTGTTTCGTAGACAGACATCACAGATACCACATTCCGCCGATGTTGTTTCACCAAAATAGGCAAGCAACATCTGGCTTCTGCAACTGTCGGTACTGCTCACATAACGAATCATCTGCTCTTTCCTTCGCACAGCAGCGTCCTTCAGGTCACTATAATTGGCGTCACTGATATACAACATGTCAGCATTGATACGGGGCGACAAAAACACAATCTGCGGTTTGATGGCCTTGGGCTTATACGAAATAATCCCCGCCTTATCCAACTCCTGCAACATGACAGTGACTACACTTTCCGTTGTCTGACAGCGACGGGCAATGTCTTTTTCGACAAT
>CACXCY010000229.1 GCA_902766265.1 uncultured Bacteroidota bacterium | reverse complement strand
CCCCATTTCTTGCCGATTGAAAAATCCATAATGAAATCGGCAGACAAAAACTCCATTTTCTAACTCTAACCTAACTCTAACCTAAGTCTAACTTAAGTCTAACTTTTGAACAACCCAAATTCGGGGTATCCAGAAGAACATTCGTCAATCCGTAATTGACTGTAACAGAAGAGGGGGCACGCATTTGCGTGCCCCCTCTCTTACTTATTGGGCTTAGACGAATAGCGCCATAGCCAATACAAAGCTGACTACCAAGCGAAAAGCGGACGGTCAATCATCATATCGTTGACTTGCTTACGGATCTTGGCTATCGTAGCTTCGGTCGGATCGCAAAGAACGGTATCAATCATATCAACGATACCCTTCATATCGTCCTCTTTCAAACCACGGGTGGTGATAGCAGGCGTTCCCACACGAAGACCGCTGGTCTTGAATGCACTACGGCTATCGAACGGAACCATGTTTTTGTTAACCGTAATATCGGCGGCCACAAGTGCGTTCTCAGCTTCTTTGCCCGTCATTTCGGGGAACTTAGGACGCAGGTCAATCAACATCAGGTGGTTGTCGGTACCGCCGCTAATCACCTTGTAACCCTTATCCATAAAGGCCTGGCTCATCATCTTGGCATTCTTCATCACCTGGACAATGTAACGGTCATAGTCATCGGTCAAAGCTTCTCCGAGGGCAACGGCTTTGGCCGCAATCACATGCTCCAGAGGGCCACCCTGCGTGCCGGGGAACACTGCACTATCAAGGAGAGCGCTCATCTTCTTAATCTCGCCTTTGGGAGTCGTCTTACCCCAAGGATTATCGAAATCCTTACCCAGAAGAATCATACCGCCGCGAGGTCCACGAAGAGTCTTATGCGTGGTGGTGGTTACGATGTGGCAATATTTCACAGCATTTTCTAGGTGACCTTTAGCGATAAGGCCGCTGGGGTGACTGATGTCGCCCATGAGGAGGGCACCACATTTATCCGCAATTTCACGCATGCGTTTCCAATCCCAGTCACGGCTGTAGGCGCTGCCGCCGCCGATGATGATCTTGGGCTTGCCTTCCATAGCGCGGGTTTCCATCATATCATAGTCAACGGTACCCGTTTCTTCTTTCACCTCGTAGGAAATGGCGTGGAACATAAGACCGCTGAAATTGACCGGGCTGCCGTGAGAAAGGTGACCGCCGTGATTGAGGTCCATACCCATAAAGGTATCGCCAGCTTTCATGCAAGCCATGAATACGGCCATATTTGCCTGAGCGCCGCTGTGAGGTTGGACATTAGCCCACTCAGCACCATAAAGTTTCTTGGCGCGCTCAATAGCGATAGTTTCACTCTGGTCGACCACTTGGCATCCGCCGTAGTAGCGCTTGCCGGGATAACCCTCGGCATATTTGTTGGTCATAACGGAGCCCATGGCCTCCATCACCTGGTCGCTAACAAAGTTTTCAGAGGCAATCAACTCGATGCCCTTTGTCTGGCGTTCTCTCTCTTTCTGGATGAGATTGAAAATTTCAGTATCTCTTTGCATATCAATATTGTTTTGAATTAAAAAATTTACTTAATATCTTGCAAAGATACGAGTTTTTTCAGAAAAATGAAGCTTTTTATAATAAAATGATTATTTACGGTACACAATTGAAAAAAAATCGTATCTTTGCAAATTAGTCTTAATAGAAATTTCCTCCCTTATGAAAAGACTCACAATACTCATTTTGTTGACATTTACCCTCATTGGCGGTACTATGGCCCAAACTCTGTCACAAGAGAAAAGTAGTCGTCTGTACGGCTATAAGAACGCGGAAGGCGGCTGGCAGATTGCTCCACAGTTCTCGCACGCCAATCCCTTTCAAGGCCATTTCAAAAAGTTTGCCGTAGTCAAACTGGACGGCGCCTGGGGATGCTGCGACGTGCGTGGCGAAATGATTGTCCGCAACATTTTCCACTCTGCCGAAGAAGCCGAAGAGGCAGGCAAGCAATGGGAAAGCGGCGACGAACCTGGCAAATGGGTTTATCCTGCCCAGAACACAGCCACAGACAAATGGGGATTTGTGGATTACTACGGCAAATGGAAATTTGAGCCCGTTTATGAAGACGCCCGTCCCTTCTATGGCGTAGAACCCATGAATTATGCCACAGTCAAATACGATGGCCGTTGGGGCTGCATCGACGGCAAAGGCGTTATGGTGATAGCCCCCATCTTCATGGCGCAAGAACACGCCGACCTTGCTGGAAAACAATGGATCAACGGCTTGCACTACGACACATGGCGCTATCCCACCCAAGGAAAAGACAACAACCTATGGGGATACGTGAATTATCTGGGGCGCTGGATGGTGCAACCCGAATACGAGGACTACGACTACTTTGGCAAAGACCACAACTATATTTATGCCCAGGTAAAGAAAAATGGCCGCTGGGGCAGTATTGACCGTTATGGAAAAGTAATATCCCAGATGATATTTCCCTCTATGCAAATTGCCGACTACGCCCTTAGCCAACTCGAACACGGCCGTGCCATCGACAAATGGCGCTATCCCGTAACCGATATCCAAACCCAAAAATGGGGATGGGTGGATTATACTGGAGAATGGTGTATTGAACCCATGTACGAGGGCGCATCGCACTTTGTAAACGACACAGGAGAGTTTGCAACCGCCAAGATGGACGGCTACTGGTGCAGTATTGGCGCCGCAGGTGAATGGCTATCGAAGAACGTATTCACACTTTCTCGCGAAGCAGAGCGCGCCGGCTATGAATGGGACAACGACCAAGAGCTTGGACATTGGCTCTATCCTATCAAAAATCCAGAGAATGGCTATTGGGGATGGGTTGATTTCAAAGGCCAATGGGTCATCAATCCCACATTCGAAGACGGTAAGGAATTTATCTATTCATGGAACAACCGCACAGCTCCCGCCAAGATGGATGGGCGCTGGGGATGCATCGACCATACTGGACGTTTCGTCGTCGCCAACATATACAACACCTCTTCGGAAGCATCCGTAGCTGGCCGGAAATGGAGCAGTAAAAAGAAATTCTAACCAGAACCAACACTACCGGGAAACGCTTACACACAAGCATGCCGCGATTATGGATTACCTTATAAGAAACGCGACAATAGTAAACGAGGGCTCGCTGCGCGAGGCCTCGATTTACATTTCCGATGGCAAGATAGTCAAAATTTTCTCACCAGACAAACAACCCCAGATTCCCGCATCTGCATCTTACGAAACAATTGATGCCACAGAATGTCTGCTGCTGCCAGGCATTATTGATACACATGTGCATTTCCGCGACCCCGGCATGACCGAGAAGGCAGACTTCGCCACCGAAAGTCGCGCGGCTGCCGCCGGTGGGGTAACGTCGGTCATCGACATGCCCAACACCATACCTCAAACCACCACCCTACCCCTTTTGGAACAAAAGGAAAAAATGGCGGCTGAAAAATCTGTGGTCAACTACGGATTTATGCTCGGCGCAACCAACGACAACATCGACGAACTGATTTCCATAGATACCCAACGCTACGCTGCCATCAAACTCTTTCTTGGATCATCTACAGGAAACATGCTGGTCAACGACGCAACGCGACTTGACCATCTTTTCCAACACTCGCGAAAACTCATCGTAGCCCATTGCGAAGAGGAATCCATCGTGCAAGCCAACATGAAACTGTACAAAGCAGAATTTGCCGGCACAGACAAAGAGCGGGCCGCTCTACATCCCAAGATTCGCAACACGGAAGCGTGCTACGTATCCACATACAAAGCCATTGAAAGGGCCTTAAAATACGGAACGCGACTGCATATTGCCCATGTGAGTAGTGCCACGGAGCTCAATATGCTTAGCAACAAGCTACTTGTCGAAAAGAGAATTACCGCAGAAGTAACTCCAAACCATCTATGGTACGATGACCGCGATTATACGGAATTAGGCAACCTTATCAAATGCAACCCTTCAATTAAAAGCAATAATGACCGACTGGCCCTGTGGGCCGCCCTCTACGATGGATTGCTTGACACCATCGGTAGTGACCACGCTCCACATACATGGGATTCAAAACAGAAAAACTATTTCGATGCGCCAAGCGGCATTCCATCCATACAGCATACCTTGCAGATGATGCTGGAGGCATGCTATAGTCCTATATCCGACCATGCCGAACTAATTGACACATGGGTTCCTCTCATCGTAGAAAAGATGTGCCACAACCCTGCCGTATTGTTTGGCATCAAAAAGCGCGGCTTTATCCGAAAGGGCTATTATGCCGACCTCACATTGGTACGTACTGGCGTTGAGCAAACCATAAATAAAGATAATATACTATATAAATGCGGATGGTCGCCGCTGGAAGGGCAAACGTTCCACACCCGTATAGAAAAAACTTTTGTAAACGGGAATGTGGCGTTCGATGCAGCAGCAATGGAGCATTCCTTTAAGCACAAAGGTTCTTTATTGGAATTTTCCGCGTGACAGATTCTGATATCAAACAAAATAATTGCGCAAGAACCACAATAAATCACCTATTTGCAGGTACAAAATATTGAAAAAATCAAAAATACAATACGCCATGAAAAAGACACTTCTTATCGCCATCGGAGTAATACTCCTGACTGGGAGCATCTGTGCCCAAGAGCGCCACAGCATCAAACGCGACCAACTACCGTCTGCTGCAATGAAGTATATACAAAACAACTGGAACAACGTATCGCCATCCAAAATCATTAAGATAACCCAAGGGTTCGATGTCGCTTACGAAGTCACACTTGTTGACGGCACTCTAATCAATTTTAACCGCGACGGCAGCTGGAAAGACATCTCTGCCGACAAAGAGGTGACGAAAAGCGCCGTACCTGCAGGCATTCGTCGCTATGTTCTTGAGAATTGTCCCAAATACAAGATTGTACGCATGGACAAAGAAACCGAGGGCTACAAAATCCACCTCAGCAACGGCCTCGAAATGCGCTTCGATTTCCAAGGCAATCGAATCTAATTATTGGAACATACAAGAAAAATGGACAAACTAATTAAAATATCCTCCATAACAAAGAAAATTGTCGTAGCACTATTGGGGGCATTTCTGCTACTGTTCCTACTTTTTCACGCTACAGCAAACTTGCTAGTGCTTAAAGACGATGGCGGGAGTGCCTATTCGGCGTTTTGCCATTTTATGGGCAGTAATATTATTGTAAAAATATTCGAAATTTTACTTCTGGCAAGCATTCTGTTGCACATCATCCTCACAATCATCTTGTGGTTCCAAAACAAGAAAGCCCGGCCTATCCCCTATCACATACCTACGAAAAGCAAAACTGCACCATCATCAAAGCTGATGATACTTACAGGAACACTACTACTCATTTGTATTGGGCTACATTTCTACGATTTCTATCTCGTAAAGATTGGGGTGGTGAAGAGAATATATATGGCCAAGATTGAAGATATCCAGAGCGACGAAGTTATCACCCTGCAACACTATTGCGACCAAATGGAAACAACCCCTCAAGATTTCATCGGTCAATACGAACAGAATCTTGAGGTATATAAATCCATGCTACCTGAGGATGACTTTAGCAAACTCGCCAATGAAACCGAAGCCATGAAACGCGCAATACCCGTTATTGATTTCCTCCAACGGATAGACAACAGCATGGTGTCCAGCGACCACAAATGGATTACACAAATCAATTATGACGACAAAGTCTTATTAGAGAAAGCCATACCCACCATTGATGTAGAACCCGATTTCTACAATATGGTACACCAACTGTTCAAGAGACCGCTAATGGTAGTTATGTACCTGTTGTTTTTCGCCATACTATGGTTCCACATGCGCCACGCATTTGAAGCTGCATTTCAGACATTAGGTCTTTCCAACTACAAATACTATCGCGCCATAGAAATCATTGGCATCATATACGCATGGTGTATATGCCTAATGTTTGCCAGCATCCCCATTGGCATCCTGTTATTATTCTAGTCGTCCCAAAACGCACCCAACATAATCTTCCAACGAACAGACATATCCATGGATTCCAAGATACCCTCAGGTCCCCTTCCCGAAAAATGGACTAACTACAAAGCATCCCAAAAACTAGTCAACCCTGCCAACAAACGCAAACTAAACATCATCGTTGTAGGTACAGGACTAGCAGGCGCATCAGCTGCAGCATCATTAGGTGCTTTGGGATTTAATGTTGATATATTCTGCATTCAAGACTCCCCCAGACGCGCACATTCCATAGCTGCCCAAGGAGGCATCAATGCCGCGAAAAACTATCAGAACGACGGCGACAGCGTGGAACGCCTATTTCGCGACACTATCAAAGGCGGTGACTACCGTGCGCGCGAAGCCAATGTGTATCGATTAGCCGAGGTAAGCGGAAATATTATTGACCAATGTGTCGCTCAAGGCGTACCCTTTGCTCGCGATTATGGTGGACTCCTTGACAACCGTTCCTTTGGAGGTGCCCAAGTAAGCCGTACATTCTACGCGCGTGGACAAACGGGACAACAACTGCTATTAGGTGCCTATGGGGCGCTGAGCCGGGAGATAGCACGTGGCTCTGTCAAACTACACGAACGCCACGAAATGATGGAACTAGTTGTTGTTGATGGTCGGGCTCGGGGCATTATCGCACGAGATCTCGTCACAGGTAAACTAGAACGATACGCCGCACATGCCGTCATAGTAGCCACTGGCGGCTATGGCAATGTGTATTACTTGTCCACGAATGCCATGAACAGCAACGTGTCAGCCGCATGGCAATGCCACAAGAAAGGTGCCTATTTTGCCAATCCTTGCTATGTACAAATCCATCCAACCTGCATTCCCGTACATGGTGACTACCAATCAAAACTAACACTCATGAGTGAAAGTTTGCGCAACGACGGTCGTATTTGGGTACCCAAAAAGAAGGAAGATGCGGAAGCGCTGCGAAAAGGTCAGTTGAAGGCCTGCGACATCAGAGAAGAAGACCGCGATTACTATTTGGAGCGCCGCTATCCAGCTTTTGGAAACCTTGTTCCCCGTGACGTTGCCTCTCGTGCCGCCAAAGAACGTTGTGATGCTGGCTATGGTGTAGGACCTACAGGATTAGCCGTATTTCTTGACTTTGCAGACGCCATTAAACGTCTAGGGAAAGACGTGGTAGAGCAGCGTTATGGCAACCTATTCCAAATGTATCAGAAAATCGTTGACGAGGACCCTTACAAAACCCCGATGATGATTTACCCTGCTGTCCACTATACCATGGGAGGGCTCTGGGTCGACTACGAGTTACAGACAACCATTTCTGGACTCTTTGCCGCCGGTGAAGCAAATTTCAGTGACCATGGAGCCAATCGACTCGGTGCATCTGCATTAATGCAAGGGCTCGCCGATGGATATTTCGTACTTCCCTACACTATACAGAACTATCTCGCCGACCAAATATATGTTGGCAACATAGCGTCCAACACTCCCGAATTTGATGAAGCCGAACAATGCGCGAAACAACGTATTGAACAGCTGATAAACATTCAAGGTACCCACACGGTTGACCATTTCCACAAAACCTTGGGCAAAATAATGTGGGAACATGTTGGCATGGCACGTAACGCTGACAGTATCAAAGAAGCTATACATCACATTGACGAATTAGAGAATAATTTCTGGAAAGATGTCCACGTCACCGGCAATGCATACGAGTATAATCCCGAGTTGGAAAAAGCGTACCGATTAGCTGATTATTTTGAGTTGGCACGCCTGATAGCCACCGATGCCCTTCATCGCGAAGAAAGTTGCGGTGGTCACTTCCGCACAGAGTATCAGACCGAAGATGGGGAAACGTTGCGCGACGACGAACACTATATGTATGTCGCAGCATGGCAATATCAAGGCCACGCCCAACCCGAAACCCTCCACAAAGAGACTCTCAACTACGAACACATCCAGATTGCCAAACGTAACTACAAGTAAGTAGTGGATTGTAACACAACAAACAAACGAACGTGCGACAAAGCGAAAAACAAACAGAACCCATGTGGCTATTTAATGTATAAACGACCAAAAGTACGGCTATGAATTTCACACTGCATATATGGCGTCAGGCAAACGCACAATCCAAGGGTCACTTCGAAACATACCAGATTGAGAATATATCCCCCGATTGTTCTTTCCTGGAGATGCTTGATATTCTCAACGAAAAACTAATCAACGACCATATCGATCACCCCATATGCTTCGACAACGACTGCCGCGAAGGCATCTGTGGAATGTGTGGTCTTTACATCAACGGACGTCCTCATGGTAATGATGACGGAATAACCACCTGTCAACTGCACATGCGTAAATTCAACAATGGCGAAGACATTTGGATAGAGCCCTGGAGAGCTAAAGCATTTCCCGTCATAAAAGATTTGGTGGTGAATCGTTCTGCCTTCGACAAAATTATCCAAGCTGGCGGCTACATTAGCGTGACTACCGGAGGAGTTCCAGACGCCAATACGATACTCATTCCAAAACACAAAGCCGATATGGCCATGGATGCTGCTGAATGTATCGGCTGCGGGGCATGCGTGGCTGCTTGCAAAAACGCAAGTGCCATGCTTTTTGTCGGAGCAAAAGTCTCCCATCTTGCGTTGCTTCCCCAAGGACAAATTGAAGCACAAAACCGCGTAAAAAATATGGTGTGCAAAATGGATGAACTGGGGTTTGGTAGTTGTACAAACACCTATGCTTGCGAGGCCGAATGCCCCAAACAAATCAAACGACAGAATATTGCCCGACTCAATCGTCAATTTATCGGAGCCAACATTGGGAGTGACCGAAAGAAATAGCAAGTATGAAGAAACTCACCAAATTACTGATTACCGTACTGCCACTTCTATTATCAGTCTCATCTCAAGCACAATTTGACACAATTGGCTACGACAATGGGGAGTATGCATCTTCAATTTATTCTCGTAATTATCCATCATTGTATTGGGGCATAACCATCCCACCCGGCGAACTATCATCCGTAGGCGACCGACTCACGGCCGTGATGCTCCACACCATTGAATCTTATAATATTGAACTTGCCGTCTATAGTGGAAGCGAATATAGCCCTTTGACGCTGCTCGTCTCTCAGGAATTCCTATCTGACAGTGCTAGTGGTTGGAATACCATTACCCTGAATACGCCACTTGACATCGACACCAACAATACACTATGGATTACATTCCATAAAGATACCCCTGTATATGCCGGAGACTATTGTAGCGATATCATCAACAATCACCACGCTTCCTGGATGTCCGATGACGGAAATACATGGTTCAATGCGGTTGATTACGGCTTTGGAAATCCTTTTATGATACGCGCTATCTTTATATATAATAATGAATCCTTATTATATGCTCCCAAAGACAATACAAAAATCCATGTACATGGAAATAGAATGGCTTTTTCCAACACAGGAAATCTACCAATCTGGATCTACAGCATTGACGGTCGTTGTATCCTTAACGGCAAACGAGGTATTGATTCATATAAAGTCCCAGATGCAGGTATATATGTGGTGAGAATAGGCACTGGGACAGCACGAAAAATTGCCGTGATGCAATAGTTTACCTAATACCTAACAAGGGTAGGTAACGGCCGTTATGGCTATTAAGAAGTATTCTTTTGATATTAGGATGCAGTTCTTTCTTGTAGTAGAAGAACAATAGATTTTGTGCACGTTTGTCATCTTGACGGGTGGCCACATAAATTGGCTGCATAGTTTCAGGATTGATGCCTGTATAATACATTTCTGTAGCCAGTGTCATTGGCGTGGGTGTAAAATCTTGCACCTGTTCCAACCTATAGCCCATTTTTCTCATCTGCACCGCCAATTCCGCCATATCCCCCAAACGGCACCCTGGATGGGAACTAATAAAATACGGTATTAACTGATACTTAAGTCCAGCGTGGCGACATATATCATCAAACCGCTGTTTTATCTGAACAAACGTGTCAAATGACGGTTTTCTCATCACTTTAAGCACCGCCGGAGATGTATGTTCTGGAGCCACCTTCAGACGCCCACTCACATGATGAAGTACCATCTCTCTAAAATATTCAAAACCACCGTTGTTTTTAGTAAATAAATCGTAACGGATACCGCTGCCTATGAAGAGGTGCTTTACCCCGGGACGTGACATAACTTTGCGATAGAGCGATACGATATGCGTATGATCACTATCAAGATTCGGGCAATGCGACGGTTGTATACATGAATATCGGGCACATTTCTTGCACAGTTCCTTGTTGCGCCCACTCATTTTGTACATATTGGCAGAAGGACCGCCCAAGTCACTCAAAGTACCATTAAACGATGGCATATTTACAACCTTGTCCACCTCAGCCATAATGGATTCTTCACTACGCGATACCACTTGCTTACCCTGGTGAGCACTGATGGTACAGAATGCACATCCGCCGAAACATCCCCTATGACTATTGATAGAGAACTTTATCATCTCATAGGCAGGAATCTTGCCTCTTTTTATGTATTTAGGATGAGGCAACCGGGTATATGGCAAATCAAATGACTTGTCGAGTTCTTCTCCCGAAAGCGGTATATCTGGAGGAGAAATCACAACGAAATGATCTCCGTGGGGCTGTACAATGGTAGCAGCTTCAACCTTGTTACTTTCTACTTCTAAACGATGAAAATTCTCTATTTGCTTTCTTTTCGATTTTCTACACTCTTCATAGGAATGCAGAACTATCATATCCGAATCTTCATTTCCTGGTATCTCATCAGCGAGATATGCCGTTTGCTTCATCCCGCGCAATGCAGCCACCCCACCTCCTTCATTCAGAGTATTGGCTATTACCACTATCGTCCTCTCTCCCATCCCGTAGGCCAATAAATCAGCAGGCACATCGTATAAAATCGATGGTTTTAGCGTATCGCTCCAATAATCGTAATGCGCCAGTCGACGCATAGATGCTTCTATTCCCCCGATAACAACTGGGACGTCAGGATATATTTGTTTCAATATCCGTGTATATACATATGTGGCATAATCGGGGCGAAAGCCAGCAACACCTCCCGGCGTATAAGCATCATCATGACGCAACCTTCTCGCCGCTGTATAGTGGTTCACCATCGAGTCCATACATCCCGATGTGACCCCAAAAAATAAGCGGGGTTTGCCGAACTTGCAGAAATCGCGCAAGTCATCACGCCAATTTGGTTGAGGAATGATGGCCACCCTATAGCCCTCCGCCTCTAATGTGCGCCCTAAAACGGCCGTACCGAACGACGGGTGATCGACATAAGCGTCTCCAGACACAAGTATAATGTCAACCTCCGCCCATCCGAGACGTTTGACCTCTTCAAGCGTTATAGGGAGGAATTGCGCCACAATCTTGCTTGTATTTATTGTAAAGAAAAAGGCGGCGAACATCATCCGCCGCCTTCAATCCTACTCTTTTATGTCAGTCCTTAATTGCCGCAATACCTGGCAACGTCTTTCCTTCGAGGTATTCCAGCATGGCACCGCCACCTGTTGAAACATAACTCATCTTGTCAGCAATGCCCATCTGCTTGACAGCAGCCACGCTATCGCCGCCTCCCACAGTGGTAAAAGCCCCCTGCTTACCGGCTTCAGCAACAGCTTTAGCTATCTCATGGGTGCCCTTTGCAAAAGCGGGAATTTCAAACACACCTGCAGGACCATTCCAAAGAATAGTCTTGCTCTTAAGCACGATTTCACGAATTGCATTCACGCTGTCAGGACCGCAATCCATGCTTTCCCAATCATCGGGAACAGCATTTGAGGCGACTATCTTGGTATTGGCATCATTGCTGAAATTGTCAGCAATCACACTGTCTGTAGGGATGTAATATTTCACCCCTTTTTCATCCATACGTTTCATCAGGTCAAGAGCCAACGACATCTTATCATCCTCGCAGATGCTCTTGCCAATTTTGCCGCCCATGGCTTTGGTAAACGTGTAACGCATACCACCAATGATAACCATATTGTCCACCTTATCCAAAAGGTTTTCCAGGATGCCTATCTTACTGCTTACCTTGCTGCCACCGATAATAGCGGTAAAGGGACGCGGCGCGTCATGCATCAGCTTTTCCAGATTACGCACCTCATGCTCCATCAAGAATCCAAAGTATTTGTCTTTAGGGAAGAATCTGGCAATCACAGCCGTCGAACTATGTTCACGATGGGCAGCACCAAAAGCGTCATTGACATAGCAGTCTCCCAGTTTCGACAGTTGCTCTGCAAATTCCACACCGCCCTTCGTCTCCTCCGGATAGAAGCGGATATTCTCCAGCAACATCACCTCACCACCTTGGAGGTTTTTGGCCAATTCCTCAGGTTTGCCGCTGCCAAGGAGTTCTTGCGTAAACACAACCTTATGGCCCACAAGCTCTTCCAAATGTTTGGCAACCGGTTGAAGGGTCAGTTCTGGTTCGAAACCGCCCTTTTTCGGACGGCCAAAGTGAGCCATTATAATAACAGCAGCACCGTCCTTCAGTAGTTTCTCGATGGTGGGCATCGACTCACGCATGCGGGTATCGTCGGTGATATTTTTATTCTCGTCGACAGGTACGTTAAAGTCAACGCGCAGCAACACCTTTCTGCCTTTAAAGTTTATTTCACTGATAGATTTCATTAGATTTGTTTTAAGAGTTAAGGGTGCCACGAATCCCATTGTCAAACATTATGGGACCATGGATTACTATTTGATTCAGTACGATCTCTCTTATGCGTGAGCTTCCTCGGGTTCTTCTACGGCCATACCTATGTAGAGAGCCGAAAGCATCGTGAACACATAGGCCTGGATGTAAGCCACCAGACACTCAAGTAAACTGATGAACACGGCAAACAGCACCGATACTACCGACACCGCGCCACCCACAGCTGCTCCAAACAGATTTGACAGGATGAAAATAATCACCACAAAGCCGAGAATGACGATATGACCTGCTGTCATATTGGCAAAGAGTCGTATCATCAGCACGATGGGTTTGGTAAACACACCCACAAGTTCCACTACCGGCATCAAAGGGAATACCTTTAACCATGCAGGAACACCAGGAGTATTGAATATGTCTTTCCAATAATGCTTGTTGCCACTAAGGTTTGTTATAAAGAAAGTAATCAAAGCCAATGTGGCTGTTACTGCAATATTTCCCGTAATGTTGGCACCTGCAGGAAAGAACGGTATCATACCCAAGCAATTGCAGAAGAAGATAAAGAAGAACAGCGTCAACAGATAGGGAAGATACTTCTCATATTTAGGCCCTATCATCGGTGCAGCCATCTCGTCGCGCACATGACACACCAACATTTCCACCAGAGCTTGCAAGCCATGCGGAGCTTTATTGGGACGTTTCTTATATTGTTTCCCTGCCGAAAGAACGATAACAAGCAGGAGTATCACCGCTATAATTATAGCTGCAGGAGTCTTGGTGATTGAGATATCGATTGGTTTCTTTATCTTTCCATTGGCCATCACAATGGGGTTTCCTATCTCATCAATGCAGATAATCTCTTCCTTTTCCAAACCGCCACCCACAAGGCGATAACCCTTATAATCAGCGTGACCATGATGGAAACGTTTGGACATAAAGACATCCAAGTGGCCATCATTAATCAAGATGACTGGCAGTGAGATAGCCACCGCATGTTCTTTACCGTCTTTGGTCTTGTAGTCAAACAGATGCCAGGAATGAGCATCAGTAACGTGACCAATAATGATGGAACCTGGATTCATCTCTCCTTCATCTTCTACCACCACAGCCGCCTGGTTCATCGTTGTATCCGGCAATTCATCAACTGCCTTGATAGGGCTGTTGAGGTCTTTCTCGGAAGGAATGCTCTCTGTCTGTGCAAGAGCCACCACCGACAAAGAGAAAAGAGCCGCAAATAAAGTGATGTGTTTTAATCGCATGATTAATAGTTTATTTCTTATAATAGCAATTTTGTATTCATCCTATATGGACTTGCAAAGATACAAAAAAGTCGGGATTGACAACGCTATTCTGCAAAGTTTTTTTTTGTATTCCCTCAAACGTCCTCTGTCTTGGATGCATTGTTAAAGATGTCAATCTGCACAGAATCGAAAAGCCCCAGTTGGTTTTTCGACACCGTTTGTGAAGCATTGCGATTGTACGTCTTCAAAGCTTCGTGCACAATATGGCGTATCGCCACCGCGCGGGGAACACCTTTGTCTTCCGCAAAAGCCGTTAGTGCCTCATAATCTCGTCTCGAGAACGTCAGAGATACTTTCTTACCCCGCGGTTGCGTTTTATTTGGCATAGTGATAGTGATTAAAGTATTTGCAAAATTAGCAACAATTCCATAATTGAACCTCGTATGCCGCTGAAAGATTGTAACAAGGTTTTAAACATATACGCAGAAAAGCCCTTCCTGACGGATGGGCTTTTCCTTTTATTGCGATATGTAGCACTATGTTACCTCGGCATTGTCTGCGACTGCATGAAGGCATATTCGTACGGTTTGAATGTCTCTTCCGCCTTATTTGCCAGAGTCTCATTATGCAGATGCTTGCGCGCGCTGTCGGCGAGAGTGTACAGTATCTGGCAGTCTTCCCGCAGACGGTTGGCGGTTCCGGCCGCAAACTTGCGGTTTGCCATCTTGGTGTATTGTCCCACGTAAGCTATATCCTGACGATAATAGTCGAAGATGTCGTTCCAAAGTTCCGTGGCCTTCTCTACACCATAGACTTTGTTGTAGAGTTCCACCATATAGAGGCAGTATTTATCGTGGGCAAAGTTCTTCTTGGGGAAGAATTTTTCACCCATATCGAGCAACTGACGCGCACTCGCGGTGTCGGGAGTCGGACCTGCCATCAACGCACGAGCCAGTACAAAGAAGTTCTGGCGCTGCACGCTTCCCATATTCAAACTGATGGGATCCACATAGATGTCTGCGTTCAGGTTGCCCCATTCAAGCGGAGTGTATTCGCCGTCTTCTCCCTGGATTCCATTGAGATAGTAGTCCATCGTATTGTCGGTAAACTCCTTCTGTGCGGGATAAGGCATCAATCTGAACACCAATCCGTCCTCCATGCAGTAGCTGTCCACAATGGGGAATGCATCCTTGATATAGCTGGGGTTCATCGTGTAGATATTTCTCTCAAAATGATTTGTGCCCAATATATCAAGTATCATCAGCTGGTGGCGATAGAGCATATCCCTGTTGATGGTAAAACGTATCACAGGGTCGATATGCGGGGCGTCCTCAGCAGATACAACACCCAATTCGACCAACTTGTCTACATCGACAGTAATCTTAAACCTCTTGGTCGGCAGGAAATGAATCATTTCGCCCCTGTTGTTGACCGTGAAGCGGGAAGCGTTGTCGCGCACCATTTTCAGTACATCCGACACTTCCAGGAACTCAGGCGAGTTGTCCTGTAGATACACAAGGTCGGCGCCCAAGCCATAGAAGTCCTCGTAGGGCAAGGTCATCGGCAACGCATCCGACTCATAGAGTTTGTTGTATAGCTGTTCGATATACCAATGCATGCCCGCCAAGGTGTAGTTGAGTATACGCACATCCGTACGCCAACCTTCCACCTCCTGCGCATACCAGAGCGGGAAAGTGTCGTTGTCGCCGTAGGTGACCAAGATGGAGTTCTTGCTCAGGTTGCCCAGGTAATTCTTTGAGAAATCGCGGGCGGCCGTCTTCTGCGAACGGTCGTGGTCGTCCCAGTTCTGTGACGCCATGCGCACAGGCACCGCCAGCATGCACAGCAGAAACACCGCTGCCGTCACAACGCCCTTGAGGGAATTGTTCTTGACATTCTTTGTAATCCAATCCGCCAATCCAAGCACTCCCAATCCGACCCAGACGGCAAAGAAGTAGAACGACCCCACAAAAGCATAGTCACGCTCACGCGGCTGGCGGGGAGGCATATTCAGATAGATGCCGATAGCCAATCCTGTCATGAAGAACATCAAGAATACAATGAACGCGCCGCGTTTGTCCTTCATCACATGATAGACCAAGCCGGCCACTCCAAGCAGCAGCGGCAACAGGAAATAGGTGTTGCGCGCCTTGTTGTTCTTCATGGCGTCGGTCAGATTGTCCTGCGGCCCCAGACGGGCTTCGTCGATAAACTTGATGCCACATATCCAGTTGCCGTTCATGTAATCTATGGAGCCGTCATCGTTGAAGTGATGCCCCTGGATATCGTTCTGCCTGCCGGCAAAGTTCCACATGAAGTAGCGCCAATACATCCAGCCACATTGATAGCGGTTGAAGTACTTCAGGTTCTGGCTCATCGTCGGTTTCTGTCCGCGAGGAGGTTCACCTGCCCAATATTTGTAGAACAGCGGATGCTGGCGACCGTTGTCGTTGCTGTACATGCGGGGGAAGAAGCCCGTATGCTCGCTACGGTACACAAATTTCTGCGAATGTGCCTTGGGAATGTAGCAATCACGTCCTTCGCTATCGGTGCCACGCACATATTTGGTGTAGCCGTTCTTCACGTCGATAGGATTGCCTGCCGTGTAGTATGGGCCCGTCAGCAACGGCGTCTCCCCATATTGTTCACGACCCAGGTAGGCGCGCAGAGCCACAGCGTCCTTGGGGGCGTTCTCGTTAAGCGGCGTATTGGTATTGGCGCGTATCACGAGGACAAAGAAAGTGCTGTAACCCACTATGAGCATCAACAGTCCCAAAATAGAGGCGTTGACCACCGGTTTGTTGGCTTGTTTGGCCGAAGTCTTCCACAAACCCCAGCCGATGACGCCGGCCACAATCAGGAAGAACACAACGGTGCCCACGCTGAAACCAAAGTGGAGCGAGTTGACAAAGAACACATCAAATGCGCTGCTCACGCTCACGATGCCTGGAATGATACCCCACAGCACCACAGCCAGCAGCAGCACCGATATGACACCGCTGACGATGAAGCCCTTGACGGTCGTTTTCTTCCATTTCTTGAAATAAACCACATACACCAACGCAGGTATGGTCAGCAAGTTCAGCAAGTGGACGCCGATGGCCGTGCCCACCAGGAAGCATATCAGGATGAGCCACCGCAACGAATGCGGGTCGTCGGATTGTTCTTCCCATTTGAGCACCGCCCAGAACACCACGGCCGTAAAGAACGACGACATAGCGTAAACTTCGCCTTCGACGGCAGAGAACCAGTAGGTGTCGCTGAAACAATAGCACATGGCACCGACAATACCCGATGCGAAGATGGCCCATGTGCGCCAGTCCTTCAACCCGGGTTCGGGCTCACGGATAATGAGTTTGCCCAGCAGCGTAATCGTCCAATAGAGGAACATGATGCCAAAACCGGAGCACACAGCCGACATGATGTTGACTGCACGGGCCGCCGACAGCGGGTCGCTGAACATGGAGAACAAGCGTCCAATGATTTGGAATGTGGGGGCTCCCGGAGGATGTCCCACCTGGAGTTTGAATGCGGTAGCAATGTATTCACCACAATCCCACCAGCTGGCAGTCGCTTCGGCCGTCATGATGTACACACCACAGGCAACGAAACACACCAACCAACCGATAATGTTGTTTACCAAGTGATAACGTTTCATTTTGTGTATTGGGTTTTAGTTTACCTTATTTATCTTAATCCCTGTTGATGGGGCAAGTCATGCAACGGGCGCCGCCACCGCCGCGAGGCAGTTCGGAAGCCGCAAAGGTCACCACCGCCTTCTCATAGTCGAACGGATGGGTCGTGCCTGCACACACATCCTCGGCCTTCAGCACAGCAAAACCGGCTTTGTCCAACGCATCGATAGTATGGCCGTTGCGACGATAGCCAATGACATGATTGTCGCCGAAAGCGAAGAAGTTGGCACCGCTGTGCCACTGCTCGCGTTCCTGCTTCCAGTCGTCAAACAGCCCCTCCCCGCTCCTGCCACCGCAGAAAACAGGTTCCATCTCCACGCCGGCATACTCCAGCGCCTTCAATATA
Source organism: uncultured Bacteroidota bacterium (assembly GCA_902766265.1). Taxonomy (GTDB): domain Bacteria; phylum Bacteroidota; class Bacteroidia; order Bacteroidales; family P3; genus Colimorpha. Next base: position 7,337 of record CACXCY010000229.1, on the reverse strand, counting down.
TCGGGAAACTCATGGCGCTCCACCTTGGAGCCCGCCGTCGACAGCATGTAGGTGTGCATGTTGGCAAAGAGGCCGCTGTGTTTCAGCATCGGCTCAAACACCATGCATTGATGCTCGCCCAGATGGGTGAACACCATATCCAGATGGATAAACGAATCGGGCTTATGAGGCAGTTCCTGCACAATAAACGAGAAGTTATCCTCCCCTATGCCGAACTGGTTCACCAGATACTCGATGCCTTGCATGTTGGTGCGGATGCCGTTGCCGATACACACAAGACCGTCGCGGACAATCTGGATGTCGCCGCCTTCCGTACGCGCTTTCGCGTCGTGCTTTTGGGCCCACAGCGTCTCGGTGCGGAAGTATTGCTCAAAGATGGTCTTGTACAGCAGCGACTCACGTCCGCGCACCTCAAACGACATCGAATTGACCAACGCCTTGCGGTACATACACGACGAGGCATCCCTGGTAAAGAAGAGATTGTAGAGCGGGCGCAGCAGAAAACGGCGCTGGGCAAAACTCTCAGGGTCTTTGCCCTTTCGGTAAGCGAAGCCCTCTATCAGTTCGCCAGCCAGCGTCTTGGCGTCATGCGTCAACAACTCGTCGGCCAGAAAGTCACAGCCGTCGTAGGCACACGACTGCCGCACCAGCACCTCGCTGATGTCATCGTCCGTCAGCAGCTCCTCAAGTATATCTCTCACATAGAACACCTTTGCCACCTTCTCCAGCGCACCCGAGAAACAAGCATATTCCCTGTTCACAATATCCAAGTTCAATATGTCGCTATACAAGGCATCCGGTGCGTTCTGAGGGGCCATAGCTTCGATTTCACGACCGGGACGATGCAGCAGCACAGCGTTCAGTCGGCCAGTTTCGGAGCGTAAGTTTACAGGTATCATACGTATACTAATAATCTAACACATTATATTGTAGAGCAATGCTTTCACAATGCCCACAAAATAGGTAAGTGCAAAGATAGCAAAAACTTTCCAATCCCAATCAAAATCTTTTCAACATCTTGTCCACCTCGCCCGGACTTATCGTTCTCTTCCAATACTTGACGGCATCCCAAGAAACATCCTTACACATAATCCGAATCTGCTATCCAGGGGAAAAAAGCACTACCTACCACTTAGCACCCCACCACATACAAGGAAGATACAAGGAAGATACAAGGAACATACTAGGAACATACTAGGAACATACTAGAAACATACTAGTTACCCTAGAGTCACCCTAGAATTTGGCTAGAATTTGAAGGCCTTGAGGGCGGCTTTGAGACCTTGGTCCTCCGACTTCATAATCATGTAGTAGTACTGCGACCCATAGAGAGAACGGGCGATGAGCGCCTTGAGCATCACGGAAAGGTATTCCTCGCTGCGGCGGTTGATTTCCTCGGTGCGCAGGTCCTCCTTGCGGGCACGCTCGACGACAGCGTTCATAAAGGTGGTATCCTTCTGCCAGCGTGCTATATAGTCGATATAATTGTCGGCGGTAATGGCGGCAACGGAGTCCTTTATCTGTTTCTTGAACTGGTCGGCCACCCAGGAAGCCACCCATTCGCCTTTCACGGCGGTGCGTTTCACACCTTTGCCCTCGGCATAGGCGGCAAACTTGGCATCGACGCCATAGGAGTCGTAGTTCTTGAGGAAACTGTCAAAATCAGCCAGCCGCTCATCTTGGCGGTGATGATTGGCCCAATCGGTCGTAAAGTCGGTAATCAGTCCTTTGGCTCGCAGATTGAGGTAGTAATCGCTGAGACGCATGGTGTCGATGGGCACAAAGACATCGGGCATGATGCCGCCGCCACCATAGACGATGCGCCCCTTGCTGGTGCGGAATTTAAGCGAGTCGGGCATGTGGATGGAGTCGGGATGCACCATCTCGCCATGATTGTAGCGGTCCATCAAATCTTTATAATACGACTCCGCGCCCTTGTCGTAGGGCTTCTGGATGCAACGGCCCGACGGAGTGTAATAGCGCGCCGTGGTGAGACGTATCTGCGACCCGTCTTTGAGCGAAAACACACGCTGCACCAGTCCTTTGCCGAACGACCGGCGACCGACGATGGTGGCTCTGTCCCAATCCTGCAACGCACCGCTGACTATCTCGCTGGCCGAAGCCGAGTTTTCATCAATCAGCACCACGAGCTCGCCCTCCGAGAATCCGCCGAAATGGCTGGAGCCGTACCCTTGGCGCGGCTGGCTGCGCCCCTCCTGATAGACGATAAGACGACCCTTGGGGAGAAACTCGTCGGCAACGCCACAAGCCATCTCCAGATAGCCGCCGCCGTTGCCGCGAAGGTCGAAGACCAAACGTTTCATGCCCTTCTTCTTGAGTTCGGCCACAGCATTATGAACCTCATCAACCGAAGTGCGGGCAAAACGGGTGAGACGGATATATCCCGTGACAGAATCAAGCATGAAACGGCTGTCCACCGAATAGATGGGCACCTTGTCGCGCACCACCACGAAATGCAGCTCATTACCCGAACGACGCACAGTGAGCTCCACCTTGGTATCTTTCTTGCCACGCAGACGCTTGAACACAAACGAATTGTTGATAGTGTCGCCCGTAGCGTTCTCGCCGTCGATGGCCACAATCTGGTCGCCTATCTGCAACCCCACTTTCTCCGACGGCCCTCCGACGATGACCTCAGCCACCTGAATGGTGTCCTTGACTATCTGGAACGAGATGCCGACGCCCTCAAAATTGCCCACAAGCCCCTCGTTGGTACGCTGCACATCGCGTTTGGCGATGAACATCGAATGGGGGTCGAGTTCCTTGAGCATAGCCACGATGCCCACCTCCGAGAGCTTGGGCATATCGGGCACCTGCACATACTGCTCGTTGATAATGCCGTAGGTCTGGCTGAGCTGCTGCCAGGAGACCATGGTGTCGATGGCTGCGGCTGCCTGTATATCCTGCTTTTTGGAACGTTTCTCCGGCTTCTGCGACCACGCAAAGGCCGGTGCTGCCACGAGACAGCCGAGGACAACGGAAAGTATCAGAGTGCGGATTCTCATCGTTAGTAAATTTTGACGATAGGGTAACGAGCCAACAGGCGTTTTATTGCCCACCGTAACCTCAGTAAATGTAAAAACGGTAAGAATCTCCGCAGTTTCTTATCCACCAATATTATTAAAACAAATTACCTTTACAACCGATAACCGATTTTCAACGTAAAGAAAGCCGGAATGATATTTCCCACTGTAAACGAATGTGTACCGTATGAACGAAGTCCCGGTGTCGTAGTAGTATTCATCTCATATTCCTCATATCCCTCAACTGGCATGCTACCCATACTCCAAAGTCCTAGGTCGGCAATCCAGTGGGCGTTCTCGACGAAACCGATGGAGATGTGAAAAGCAAGAGACGCAGAACCATAGAAATGGTCGGTATATACATAATCATACATATTTACTCCACCTATCGATATGGGCTCTTTCCCACCGATAAAACTAGCACTACGATTGGTAATCTTACGAATAGCAAGACCCGCTTGCGCTTCTAAATAGAAACTGTATTTGCTGCTCATCTCGAATTCATAACGAGCTCCTGCAAGGATTGGAACGTTTATGAATTTCGGAGAAATAATATTCACTTTGTCAAAATTGTTACGAGCATCAATGATGGACATGTTTGTTTTGTGGCGAATGTCGTAATTGACATCTGTGTATATAAAATCTGCACTAACAACAATGCTTGCATTACTGCCAACCAGAGGATGGCTATATGACACGCCCAAGTCGAACCCATAGCCAGCACCGCCCTTGGTACTTTCGTAGGAAATAAGAGCCCAGTCGTTCGATGGAATATCTGATTTTGCAAAATCACCAATGGCCTGATTCCATCCTACAAAGAAAGTCCAATTATTGTTTTGCGCAGTAGCTGAACGTAATACTGCAAACAACAGAATTATGAGTACTGAAACTCGTTTCATACCAATTGTATTTAAAACATTTAAGCATCAATTTAATGATGCAAAGATACAACATTTTCATGACTTGGCAATAGGATTTTTGTCCATTAACACGATAAATCATTCCTTGATGAATGAACACAACACTCTGTCAAAGATTTATACCGTTCAATACTAAAACAGGAAGACTTACGTTATCCTCATAATTTTATTAAAAATGAATTAATATAAAACAGCAACCAATATGGAAGAATCGTACACCCAAACAGAACAGCAAAGCAACGCTCAGACACAGCCAACACGACAGCCCCTCAACTTTGGGCAAACCATGCTGGCATCGGCCGTAGGCATCATCGTGGCCAGCGCCGTATTGAGCATCATCTCTTTTATCGCCATGATCATTATGATCATCAGCATGATGGGCAGCATTGACAAATCCGACAGCGTCACCGTGAAAGACGGCAGCTTTGTGAAAATCGACCTCAGTCAACATATTCAGGAAGCGGCTCCCAACATGCTGGAGAATGCCTTCAGCGAAGAAAAAGTCATCAGCGCTGAGGATATTCTGGAGACCCTCCATGCCGCCAAGAACGACAACCGCATCAAGGGTGTGTACATCGCCTGTGGTGCCAGCGACCTTTCTTGGGGTCTTTCCGAAGAACTGCGCAACGCCATCATCGACTTCCGCACAAGCGGCAAACCTGTGATATGCTACGGCGAGATGTTCACACAACCCATATACTATCTAGCCACCGCAGCCGACCGTATATGCCTGCACACCGACGGTGTTGTGGACTTCCGTGGTATCGGCGCACAACTTATGTTCTACAAGGACTTGTTCGACAAATTGGGCATGAAGGTGGACTTGATTCGCCCGACAAGTTGCGCCTACAAAAGTGCCGGCGAGCCCTATATCATGAACCACATGAGTGAGGCAAACCGTGAACAGATCCACGCCTATATCAACTCTATCTGGAGCCATGCGGCTCACAACATGGCCGATGCACGCCACATGAGCTACGACAGCATCAACACGATAGCCGACCAGCTGAGTGGATACCTGGCCAAAGGCGCCTACAAATCAGGCCTCGTGGACACGCTCTGCTATGAGTACGACATAAAGCAACTGCTCGACAGCACCTACGGGCGCAAGCACACCATCAGCGTGAAAAAGTACGCCAAAGCCGTGCGCCAAAACAAAGAAGACAGCAACAACGAGATTGCCGTCATCTATGCTGAAGGCACCGTGAAAGGTGGCCGCTATCCTGGCTACGGCACCGGTGTGTATGGTGACCGTATCGCCAAAGCCATCGACGATGCTGTAAAAGACGACGATGTGAAAGCCATCGTGCTCCGTGTCAACTCACCGGGAGGTGCCGCCACCGCCAGCCAGACGATGACAGCCGCTGTGCGCCGCGCAAAGAAGGTGAAACCCGTCGTGGTGTCGATGAGCGACCTCGCCGCATCGGCAGGATACGAAATGTCGTGCCTGGCCGACAAGATTGTGGCTCAACCTACCACCATCACCGGCTCCATAGGGGTGTTCGGCACCCTTCCTGAAGTAGGAAACATGTTGAAAAAGAAGATTGGCATCACATTCGATACCGCACAAACCAACCACAACTCCACAGGACTGTCCCTTGTCGGACTTTCCCCCACGGCACGCGCCATGATGCAACAGAACGTCGAGGATTTCTACGTCACGTTTGTGAGCACCGTTGCCTTAGGTCGCAAGATGAGCTATGAGGCCGTGGATTCTATAGCCAAAGGCCGCGTGTGGACAGGTGCCGATGCATTGAAACTTGGCTTGGTGGACACGCTGGGTGGCATTGACTTGGCCTTCCGTATCGCTGCCGACTTGGCTGGTATCAAAGACTACAGCATTGTACACTATCCCAATCCCAAAGACTGGATGGAACAACTGATGGCTATGCTCGGCAACGATGACGAGGACAGCGACGGAAGCACCATCTCGTTACGTGCCCTGTTCCAGGCACGGAAAGCCATACGCCACAACACGTTGGAACGCCAGATAGAATGTGACATCCGCGGACTTGCCGAAGAGCCCTGTCTGCAGGCACGCCTGCCCTATTTCATCAATATCAACTAACCACTTCGAACGCTACCCAACACAATGAGGAATCTGCTGACAGTTATCCTTGTGGCTGTCTCGATGAGCGCTGGGGCACAAACCAACCGTTGGTTTGGCATGAATGATGCCGACTCCACCCAATGGGGATGGAACCTGACGCGCTACATGTTTGACTACTACTATCTGCCCGACAGCCCTGTTCCAGAGGGGCCTCTGTTCGAATTCACCTATGTGGCCACCGACACTGTCAGCATAGAGGACGATGGATACTATGTCACCTTTGGCGGATTTTACATCATGCGCAATGAAGTGACACAACAGCAATGGATAGCCGTTATGGGCTCCGCCAACCCCTGCTGGATACAACGCGGCGACGACCTGCCTGCCACCATTGCGTCGCCAGAAGAGGCAGTTACTTTTTGCCACAAACTGGACTCTATACTGACTTTCGGATTCCGCATCCCCACCTTAGGCGAATGGATTTTTGCCGCCAAAGGAGGACACTACTCTGAAGGATACAACTACGCCGGCAGCAACAACCCCAACCATGTGGCCTGGCACAAAGGCAACAGCGGCGGTCAGTTGCACCCCGTGCAGCAGAAAGTGCCCAACGAGCTTGGAATATATGACATGAGCGGCAACGCCTGCGAACTTGTCGAAAACGGAAGTATATCCTCATTGGTAGGCGACACCACATGGCATCCCACCTACGCCCTCATTGGCGGCAGCAGCTCGCAAGAGCCCATGCCGTTCGTTGTGCCGTCGGCACCCAAAATGAAACCATCGACATTTCCAGGATTCAGGATTGTCTTTTACAGAGAACAGCCGTTCTACGACTCCAGCAAATAACCACATTACACCAGCATTACCGTGAAACCCGAAGCAAAGAAAGTCAAAATTGGATTGGCACAGGTCGCCGTCATCCGTGACGATGACCCAGAGGCCGAAAAACAAAAGAACTTGGAACTATACACCCGCCGCGTATGCGAACTGGCTGAGCGGGGCGCACAGATTATATGTCTGCAGGAGCTCTTTGCAGCACACTATTTTTGCGATGTCGAGGACTACCATAATTTCGCATTCGCAGAAAGCATCCCCGATGGTCCCACGACACAGCACTTCATGCGGTTGGCGCGAGAGTTGGGCGTGGTCATCGTGTGCTCCATGTTTGAGAAACGTGCCGAAGGGCTCTACCACAACACCACCGCCGTCATCGATGCCGATGGAAGCTATCTAGGGAAATACCGGAAGATGCACATCCCCGACGACCCTGGCTATTACGAGAAATTCTACTTCACCCCAGGCGACCTCGGATACAAGGTG
>CACXCY010000228.1 GCA_902766265.1 uncultured Bacteroidota bacterium | reverse complement strand
CCTCTTACCGAGCAGGGAGTGCCGGGGGCTGTCCTTGTGGTGGGAATCTTCATGGCCACATTCGCCACTGGAGTGCGGGTGTATCGCACGGCTCGCGACAAGACGGTGGCCAACACAGCGCTGGCGTTCACCCTGAGCATGCTGACCTATTATGTGCATGGAGTGTTCAACAACTTCCTGGACACCGACAAACTCTCTGTGCCTTTCTGGGGCTTTACCGCCGTAATCGTGGCCCTTGACCTCTATGCCTCATCTTCGTCCGAACCCTCGGAAGAGGAGTAGGCAAACCACGTTCAACAAAAATAATAAGGCGCACCACAGTTGCGTGGTGCGCCTTATCAGTGTATCGGATGGTATCTATCTGTTATGATACCTGTGTTCCTATTTATTTCACAGCTTTCAGCAGGGCGTCGAGGTCGGGGGTGAGGATAATCTCTGTGCGGCGGTTCTGTGCCTTGTTGGCGGCGCTGTTGTTGGGCACTTTGGGAGCGTATTCACCATGGCCACAGGCCTCAATACGGGCAGGGTCGATATTCTTGCCGTATTGTAACAGCAGCTTCACGATGGCGGTGGCGCGCATCACGCTCAGGTCCCAGTTGTCCTTCACAGCTCCGCCTCCGTTGTAGGCATCGTTGTCGGTGTGTCCCTCCACCATAATTTTCAGGTCGGCATTCTCCTCGAGCACTTTGGCAAGTCCTTTGATGGCTTCCTGTCCCTCTTTCGACACATTCCAGCTGGCCGAAGGAAACATCAGTTTGCTCTCCATAGAGACATATACCTTGCTGTCTTTCACATCCACGTTGAGACCTTTGTCGCGGAAGCCCACAAGAGCGTTGGTTACCGACGAGCGCAACGCTTCAAGTTTCTGTTCGGTGGCTGCCTGGCTGCGTTCCAGTTCGGCTTGTTTGTCGAGCAGCGCCTGCTCCTTGATGGCAAAGGCATTCTCGCGGTCGGCGAGCTCCTTGGTGCGGATGGCCAACAGGTTGTTGGCGCGGTCGAGACTCTTGTTCTTGCCCGAAATCTGCTGCATATAGTTCTCGATGATGGTATCGTAGGCCAGCCGCAGGTTGTCTATCTCGTTGTGGAGTTGGCTGATGGTGGAGTCCTGCGACATCTTCAGGGCGTTGAGGTCGGTCATTTCGGCGGTTTGCGTCTGGAACTGCCGCTGTAGCGAGGCGTATTCATCCTTCATGTCCTGCAACTCCTGACGGGTGACGTTGTGCTCTTTCTTCAGCATGTTGTTCGATGCTTCGAGTGCCTCGTATTTGCCGAGGGTGACACAGGAGGTGCAGAGTGAGGCGCAGAGACCTATGAGAATCAATGTGCGTTTCATGGTTCAGAAAATATATTGTGTTTTGCTATAACGGCAATTTTGGGAAAATAGTTTGTGTATGGCAAAAAAACTCCTTTGCCCGCAAAGACACCTCATTACGTCGCTAATTGATGCAGAGAGCTGACCCCTCCGGAACAGGCGACAAGGGCGGCTATATGCGGCAAAATGCAACTTTTTTACTGTCTGTAAACATCTTTTTTGTATCTTTGCGTTTCCAACTCTTAATGCGATTCACAGTCATTGTACTGATATATTGTAAACAAAATGAGTAAAGGCGGCCTATACAAGCGATTTCAGATTTGGCGCATGCGACACTTGTCGGATCAGGTGTTTGTGTGGATGCTGAGTCTTGTGGTAGGTCTCTGTTCGGGATTGGCGGCGGTGGCGTTGAAAACGGCGGTGCACTTTACCAACCGCTTTCTGCTGCAGTTCGGCTTTCTGACCTTTGTGGGTGGCAATATTATGACGTTGGTCTACCCCGCAGCGGGCATCCTGCTGACGGTGCTGTTTCTGCGTTATGTGGTGCGAGGCAACGTGGGTCATGGTCTTCCTATGGTGCTTTTCGCCATATCGCGCAAGAAAGGGGTGTTGCCTCCTCGCGATATGTATAGCTCCCTGGTGGCCTCCACGCTCACGGTGGCTTTTGGTGGAAGTGTGGGATTGGAGGCCCCCATTGCCTCTACAGGCAGCGCCATCGGATCGAATATCGCCCGTTTCTTCCGACTCTCCACACAGAGCGTGAAACTCTTGCTGGGATGCGGTGCCGCTGGAGCCATTGCCGGTATCTTCAAAGCCCCCATCGCCGGTATCTTTTTCGTGGTGGAGGTCCTGATGTTCGACCTTACCAAGACGAGTGCCATCGCCCTTCTGCTCTCCACCATCAGCAGCTCTGCCATCACCTATTTCCTGATGGGTACCGATGTGCAGTTTGCCTTTACCGTCAGCGAGAATTTCGAGTTGGCACAGATACCGTTCTACATTCTGTTGGGTATCTTCTGCGCCGCCAGTTCTGTCTATTTCCTGCGCGTTACCGACAAGGTGGAGGGCTGGTTTGCCAATCTCCACAACGGCACGCATCGTCTGCTCCTCGGCGGCGCGGCGTTGGGTGTGATGATATTCTTCTTCCCCCCGCTGTTCGGCGAAGGTTACACGTTCCTGTCCGACCTGCTTCACGGCAATAGCGGGTCGCTGTTCGACAACACCATCTTTATGTCGCTCAAGGATAATGAATGGGCGGTGTTGGCGATGCTCCTGGTGCTTATTCTGCTCAAGGGAGTGGCGACGGCGACCACCATCGGAAGCGGCGGCGTGGGAGGCACCTTCGGACCGTCGCTTGTCGTGGGAGGTATCAGCGGCTATTTTGTGGCCATGCTCTGCAACACGCTGGGGTTGCCTGAACAATCCACAGCCAACTTCGCTCTGGTGGGTATGGCGGCGGTAATGACGGGTGTGATGCAAGCCCCCTTTATGGCGGTGCTGCTCATCGCCGAGATTACGGGTGGCTATGCGCTGATAGCGCCGTTGCTTATCGCCTCCGCTGTCACGGTGATATGCGTCAGCCCCTTCGAACAGCATTCCATCTACGCCCGCAAACTGGCCAAGCATGGCGACTTGATGACGCACGACAAAGACCAATCGGCCTGGCAGCTGATGAATATGCGCAAACTGATAGAGACCAACTTCGTTATCGTGCGACAGGGTGACGCCCTGCGCGATTTGGTGGAAGCTATCAAGAATTCGCGCCGCAATACATTCCCAGTGCTGAGCAAGGAGGATAAATTCTTGGGCGTCATCTATCTCGATGACGTGCGTAAGATTATGTTCCGTCCCGAGTTCTACGACCTATATACCGTCGACGAGTTTATGCGTCCGTTGAGCGAGGGCGACGTCGTGCGGCTGAGCGACCCTCCGCAAGCCGTAGTGGCCAAATTCCAATTCAATAACCGTTACAACGTCATCGTTATCGACGATGATGATTCCTATGTAGGTATGTTGTCCCGCGCCAATGTCTTCTCCGCTTACCGCCGCTTCGTAAGCGAAGTGTCGGAGGAGTAGTTGTGGGACAAGCTTTACGGTCTTCCTTTCTTGCCTTTTTCGAATATGACTTTGATGACGACCGCGTGTTTGCTGGCTTCGTTGGGGTGGACGTATAGCTGTGTCTGGTCGCCCTCGCGGCGCATCTTCACGCTACCACCCTTGGCCAGCATCTCCACCTTGAGGGGCTCACGGTCCAGTTTCGGCAGGGTGACCACCTCGGGCATGGTCTGTCCTTCGGGGATGAGGTATATGGCGTATACCGTTTTGGCATCTTTGGTTTGGGTGAAACGCCATTGGCCGTCGACGAACGGGAATGCGGGGCGGGTGGCATAGATGGCCTCGCTGTTGAGTTTCATCCACTGTCCAATCTCTTTCAAGCGCAGTACGGCGGTATCGGGCAGCACGCCATACGAGTCGGGGCCTACGTTAAGCAGCAGGTTGCCGCCCTTGGCCACCACGTCGCAGAGGGTATGGATGAGGGTGTTGGTGCTTTTGTAGTTGTCCTGCGGCAGGTACGACCAGCTGTCGCCCATGCTCATGCAGCATTCCCACGGCTCCGGGTTATAGCTGTCGGGCACTCGCTGTTCGTAGGTGGTGTAGTTCTCGTAGCGACCGCCCACGCCGCGGTCCACAATGAGAAGGTCGGGAGTGTGTTCGCGAGCCATCTTGGCGATGCGGGGCACATTGACATCCTGCACATAACCATGGCATCCGAGCCACGAGCGTGCTTCGTTGGTCATGCTCCAGAAGGGACGCACCCATCCGCCGTCGAGCCAGAGGATGTCGATAGGACCATAGTTGTGGGTGAGTTCGTATACCTGGTTGAAGGTGAAGTCGCAGAAACGATTCCAACGGTCGGGGTCCTGTTTGGGGTCGTAGTTCACGTTGCGGTCGGGCGTAGCCCATTCGGGAGCCCAGTAGTCGGGATGGTGCCAGTCGGGCTTGGAGAAATAGACGCCCGTCCAGAAACCTTTGTTGCGGAAAGTCTCGATGATTTGACGGGCCACATCGTTGTCCATCTTCTTCGAATAGGGGCAGCTCTTGTCGCTGATGGTGTAGTTGGTGTATTTGGAGTCGAACATGCAGAACCCGTCGTGGTGCTTGGCGGTGAAGATGATGTATTTCATGCCTGCGCCCGCCACGTTTTTGGCCCATCGGGTAGCGTCGAACTTTGTGGGCTTGAATGTGCGGTTGAGGTTGCGGTAGTTCTGCACGTAAGACATATAGTCGGCGCCTTTGCGGCTTACCCAGGGCTCGCTGCAGATGCTCCACGACTCCACGACGCCCCATTGCGAGTAGATGCCCCAATGCACCATGAAACCGAATTTCAGGTCCTTCCAGTCCTCCAGACGGTCGAGCAGTATGGGGTTGCTTTCGGACTGCTGTTCATCGGCGTAGTCGCGTTCTATGGCGACGTATCTCTGGGCAGGCGTGGTGTTGGTTGTGTCAGTGACGGGTGTCTGTGCGTGGGTCGTCAGCTGCAGGGCACAGACGGCTGCGATAAGCGTAAAGATTCGTTTCATGATATTGTGGGCGTTATGAGGTAAAGAAAAGAGCCGCTGCTGCAGCAACGGCTCTTGTGCAAAGGTTGCCTTCATCCGGGTGCTTCCAATGGTTCAAGGCGGACGGAAACGTCCGCCATGATAGGAAACGCCGTTTTTTATTCAAATGATTTGAGGGCGGATTTGATGAGCTCCATAGCTTCGCGCAGCTGGGCTTCGGTGATGACCAGCGGAGGAGCGAAGCGGATGATGTGCTGGTGGGTGGGTTTGGCGAGAACTCCGAGGTCGCGCATCTTCAGGCACACATCCCAGGCCTCTTTGCCGTTGCGTGGGCGGATGATGATGGCGTTGAGGAGACCCTTGCCGCGCACCTTCTCAATCATGGGGCTTTGGAAGTTGCTCATCTCCTCGCGGAAAATCTTACCGAGACGTTCAGCGTTCTGCATCAGGTTCTCGTCCTTGATTACCTGGAGGGCAGCGATGCTGACCTTGGCAGCGATGGGGTTGCCGCCAAAGGTGGAACCGTGTTCACCGGGTTTGATGTTGAGCATGATATCGTCATCGGCCAGCACAGCGCTGACAGGCATCACGCCGCCACCGAGGGCTTTGCCGAGGATGAGGATGTCGGGACGCACGTTCTCGTGGTCGCAGGCGAGCATCTTACCCGTGCGGGCGATACCACACTGCACCTCGTCGGCCATGAAGAGGACGTTGTGCTTGTGGCAGATATCGTAGCATTTCTTCAGGTAGCCGTCGTCGGGGACATACACACCGGCCTCTCCCTGGATGGGCTCTACGAGGAAACCGGCAATCTTGTCGCCTTCAGCTTCGAGAACTTTTTCCAGGGCTGCGGGGTCGTTGTAGGGTATGCGAACGAATCCGGGAGTCATGGGACCATAGTTGGCATAGCTCTCAGGGTCGTTGCTCATGGTGATGATGGTGATGGTACGTCCGTGGAAGTTGCCTTCGCAGCACACAATCTTCACCTCGTCATTCTTGATACCTTTCTTCACCACACCCCAGCGGCGTGCCAGCTTCAGGGCAGTCTCGTCGGCTTCAGCGCCGCTGTTCATGGGCAGCACCTTCTCGTAGCCGAAATACTCCGTGACGTATTTTTCCCATTCACCGAGGCAGTCGTTGTAGAAAGCGCGGCTGCTGAGGGTGAGGCGGTGTGCCTGGTCGCACATGGCCTGGACAATCTTGGGGTGACAGTGGCCTTGGTTGACGGCGGAGTATGCCGAAAGGAAGTCAAAGTATTTTTTTCCTTCGCAGTCCCACACAAAAGCGCCTTCGCCTTTGGCGAGGACAACGGGCAGCGGGTGATAGTTATGGGCGCCATATTTGGCTTCCATCTCCATGAATTCTTCAGATTTCGTCATGATGATGTATTGGTTTAGAGTTAATAATTGATAATTGGTTTCGTTTTGGATTTGAAAGAATTTGCAAATGTACACACTTTTTACCAATTGGAAACGTTTTAATAATAAATTGTTGCCGTGAGTTATCAATCAGATAGTACTGAGTTGTTAGAAATTAACGATTTATGTGTTGATTTCTGTTCGGATGGCAGTTGGCGCAACGTGGTGGACCATGTGTCCTATACGCTTATGCGAGGCCGTACGCTGGGCATTGTCGGCGAGTCGGGATCAGGCAAGTCGGTGAGCAGCATGGCGCTGATGGGGCTTCTGCCCTCCAACGCAAGGGTGTCGGGTACAGCCCGCTTCCATGCCGCCGAAGGCAAGGATGTCGACCTGCTGCGTCTTCCCGAGAAAGAGCTGCGCACCTATCGCGGCAGCCGCATTTCCATGGTGTTTCAGGAACCAATGACGTCGCTCAACCCCGTGCGCCGTTGCGGTGCGCAGGTGGTGGAGATGCTGCGCCTGCACGAGGATATTGGCAACGACGAGGCGCGTGAACGAGTGATAGAGCTCTTCAAAGAGGTGCTGCTGCCCCGTCCGGAGAAAATCTTCGACAGCTACCCCCACGAGATTTCTGGCGGCCAGAAGCAGCGGGTGATGATAGCTATGGCTCTGGTATGCCATCCCGATATCGTCATCGCCGACGAGCCGACAACGGCGCTCGACGTGACCGTGCAGAAGACCATACTTGAGTTGCTGCGTCAGCTGCAGCAGCGACACAACATAGGTGTCATATTCATCTCCCACGACCTGGGTGTCATCGCCCAGATAGCCGACGATGTGGCGGTGATGTATCACGGGCGTATCGTCGAGCAAGGTCCCGTCGGGCAGATACTGCACCATCCGCAGCACCCCTATACGCAAGGGCTGTTGGCCTGTCGTCCGCCGCTCGAAGGACGACCGCTGCACTTGCCTACCGTGGCCGAGTTCATGCAACGGCAGGAAGATGCCCCCTCCGAGCCCTCCGTACCCCAGACGCCGGCAGCTCCCGTGCCGGCAGACACCCCTTCCGCCGTTCCGCTGCTCCAGGTGAGAGACCTTGAGGTGGCCTACACCCTGAAGAAATCGGTCTTCGGACGACCGTTACAGCAGCTCATGGCGGTGGACCATGTGAGTTTCGACGTGATGCAGGGCGAGACCCTCGGCCTCGTAGGCGAGTCGGGATGTGGCAAGACCACACTGGGACGCACGTCGCTGCACCTTGTCGATGCCGCTTCCGGCAGCATTGTCTACAAAGGGCAGCGGCTCGACCAGCTCACCCAGCGACAGATGCGCACCTTGCGACCCAAGATGCAGATTATATTCCAAGACCCCTATTCGTCGCTCAATCCACGCATCACCATCGGCGACGCCATCCTGGAGCCCTTGCAGGTTTATGGCAAGAAGGGCGGCAAGGATCGGGTGGTCGAGCTGATGGAGCAGGTAGGTTTGGAGGCGGGCTGGTACGACCGTTATCCCCATGAGCTTTCGGGCGGACAGCGGCAGCGCGTCTGCATAGCGCGGGCGCTTATCCTCGACCCCGAGTTGGTGGTGTGCGACGAGTCGGTATCCGCCCTGGATGTCTCGGTACAGGCGCAGGTGCTCAATCTGCTCAACGACCTGAAGCGCAGCTACGGCTACACATACATCTTTATCTCGCACGACTTGAGTGTGGTGCGTTTCCTGAGCGACCGTATCATGGTGATGCGCCAGGGGCGTATTGTGGAGAGTGGTCCTGCCGACGAGCTGTACCGTAATCCCCAGCAGGAATATACGCGCATGCTCATCGACGCCATCCCCCGGGTGTGACAAGCGTAGCGCTGCTCTCGAGTATTGCAACGTTGGCGTATCCGCAAACAGTCGATAGTTGTCAACCCGTCAACCGGATTCAGTCGCAAGTCACAAAAGTGACAACCCAAATCAGCAGATCACAAGGTGTTGCCATAGCATTGGCAAGGGGTAGGCATACTCTACCCATACTGATGCCATAGTGTAGCCATAGTGTAGCCATACTTTAAAGTATGGCAAGAGTATGGCATCAGTATGGCAAGAGTATGGCATCACTATGGCTACCCCTTGCCAAATCCTTGCGAAACTGCTGCCATCAGGTTTGCCGATTTAGGCATCGAGGGAGGAACTGCCGAAGTCCAATGTGATGCATGGCTCGCCATTGGCCGTATAGTGAATGGAAGACACCGTGAAACTGAAGTTTGATTCAATTGTAATGTTCATATTTTCCCGCGTTGCCGTGGGGATAGTTCAGGGGTCTTCTGGCAGGCAGATGGGGATTCGCGAATCAAGGGCTCTGTTGAGGCAAATTAATTCATGGTCAATTACATGGCAATTCATGTGAACGCTGAACACGAAT
>CACXCY010000227.1 GCA_902766265.1 uncultured Bacteroidota bacterium | reverse complement strand
GCGGGCGGGCTTTCTTGGGGGAATGTGGCGGGGGGATATACTAAAATGCGGCTTTTTTAGTTATTAGATTCTGCTATGAATACTTTTCGCACGCGATATATGGCCCATCTGTTGGTGCTGCTGCTTCTGGTGGCGGCGGGGCTGCGGGCGTCGGCCACCTACCTGCTGATTCCGATGGACGAGACGCAGAAGAACCACCTGAAGGCCTACGGCATCGCCTACTGGGCGCTGGAGCGCGAGGTGGAGGTGACGTGGCTGCTGAACTACCGCGGGGGGGCGTTCATGATGAAGTATGCCGATGCGCTGGAGCGGGAGTGCCGCCTGCGCGGGGTGAGCTGCGTGGCCATTGCCGACGGGCAGTCGACGGAGATTCTCTCCTCCATCGCCGAGCCGTCGGTGAACATGGATGCCGTCAAGCTGCAGAAGGCGCCGAAGATTGCCGTCTACTCGCCCAAGAGCAAACTGCCGTGGGACGACGCCGTCACCCTTGTGATGACATACGCGGAGATACCCTACGATGTGGTGTATGACGAGGAGCTGCTGGCTGGGGTGCTGCCCACCTACGACTGGCTGCACCTGCACCACGAGGACTTCACGGGGCAGTACGGCAAGTTCTGGGGCAACTACCGCAACGCGCAATGGTACATCGAGGATGTGCGCAACCAGGAGCAGATGGCCCACAAGCTGGGCTACGCCAAGGTGTCGGCCCTGAAGCTGGCGGTGGCCAAGAAGATACGCGACTTTGTGATGGGCGGCGGATTTCTCTTCGCCATGTGCTCGGCGCCCGACAGCTACGATGTGGCGCTGGCGGCGGAGAACGTGGACATCTGCGACGTGATGTTCGATGGCGACCCTATGCAGCCCAACGCGCAGGAGTTGCTCGACTACAGCAAGTGTTTTGCCTTCAAAGACTTTCAAATCAGCACCAACCCTGCTGAATACGAGATTTCCTCCATCGACATCGACCAACGTTCGCGGATGCGCACGGTGAACGAGCGCAACGACTTCTTCACGCTCTTCGACTTCTCGGCCAAGTGGGACTGGGTGCCCACCATGCTGACGCAGAACCACACGCGCATCATCCACGGCTTCATGGGGCAGACCACCGCGTTCCGCAAGCAATATGTGAAGAGCAGCACCGTCGTCCTGGCCGAGAACAAGGAGCTCGGCGAGGTGCGCTACCTGCACGGCGACTACGGCAAGGGCACCTGGACATTCCTCGGCGGCCACGACCCTGAGGACTACAGCCACTTTGTGGGCGACCCTCCCACCGATTTGTCCCTCCACCCCAACTCGCCTGGCTACCGCTTGATACTGAACAACATCCTTTTCCCCGCCGCCAAGAAAGAGAAACACAAGACCTGACACCAACACCCCACATGCGTATGAAACTACCCAAGATATTGCTTCCCGCCCTGCTGACGCTGTCGCTCACGGGCAAAGCCCAACTGTGGCAGACCTACAACATGAACAACTCTGAGATTTCGGGCAACACCGTCCTGGCGCTGACCACCGACAAGAAGGACAACAAATGGATAGGCACCAACCTGGGGCTGTGCCGTTTCAGCGGCAAGACGTGGACGGACTACGCGATGTTCAACGAGAAACTGAAAGACCAGTTCGTGAACTGCCTCACCGTCGACAACAAAGGGGTGCTCTGGATTGGCACCGACGACTACGGGGTCATCGAGTTCGACGGCAGCCGCTGGACGGAGCACAACGCCGAAGTGAAGCGGCTCAACATGAAATATATCCGTGAAATCAGCATCGACCGCAACGACGTAAAATGGATTGGCGTCACCCTCGGCGGGCTTGTGAAATACAACGGCAGCACGTGGGACAAATACACGCAGTCCAACTCAGGCCTGCTCTCCGACTTCATCCTGTGCGTCACCATCGACCGACAGAACAACAAATGGATAGGCACCAACGACGGGCTCTGCGTGTTCGACGACAACCGCTGGACCACCTACACCACCGCCAACTCCAAACTGCCCCACAACATCGTCCCCTCCATCGTCATCGACAAAAGCGGCGCCAAATGGATAGGCACCCTCGGCGGCCTCTGCCGCTTCGACGGCGAAACCTGGAAGACCTACAACACCCACAACAGCCCCATCCCCAGCGACCAGGTGAACGACCTCGCCCTCGATGCCGGCGGCGCCCTGTGGATAGCCACCGACAACGGCGTCGCTGTGTTCGACGGCAAGGAGAACTGGCGCGTCTACTCGGCCAAAGCGCAGCAGCTGCCCGGCAAGGTGGTGCAGAACATAGCCATCGACGCCCGTGGCGACAAATGGTTCGGCACCGACTTCTACGGGCTGGCACGCTTCTCGGGACAAGGTATACAAGGCCGCATCACCGACGAACGCGGCAACGCCAAAGCAGGCGTCACCGTGGAATGCGGCGAGATGACAGCCACCACCGACGCCGACGGCAAGTTCTACTTCGAGGTGGCCAGCGGCACCACGACGACGCTGCGTCCTCGGATGGAGGGCTACGAATGCACCCCTTCCGAACGCACCTTCAACGGTCTCAAGGCCTTTGCCTTCAACCAAGACTTCACCGTGTCGAACGGCATGGTGGCCAAAGGCAACTCGCCCGAGAAAGTGATGGTGACCCCCTATCTGGCCGAGGGCTACATCACCATCGCCATGGAGAGCCCCGTGGCCGAAGTGGAGTTTGTCGACGCCTCTGACAAAAGCATCCGCACCATACCGGAATACAAGAACGGCGCCCGCATCACCATCTCCAAGATGCCCCGCACCAACTACACCCTCTACATCCGCACCGCGAAAGGCGAAAAGAGCTTGAAGTTTAACTGGAAATAGACCCAATGCAAACATAAACAGTCTAATTCGCCGAGCCACCGCTACCAACTTATTCTCACCTTCGCTATAAGTGGAACACGAATTACCATGAATTGTCCATATAATTAAGGTCGATTCCATAGCCAATATAAACTTTCCTCAAAAGACTGAGCACACTGTGCGATGAAGACTCTTATCTATTAAATGATCCGAGGAGTCTCATTCTTGCCAGATTGTAACGCTTCTACAACACACCCAAAAGGTTTTTCAGAACACAATTCTGTGTGTATGCTTATTATTGGGGCATCCTTACTGTTCTTATCTGCATAAGAATGACGCTAGTTATAATGTGTCATCCACGACATTCTGAAAAAACTTTTGTCATTTCAGAGAAAATTACTATTTTTGCATCGTCTTTCGATAGGAAGAAAGACCGTTTAAAGTGCGTTTTCTCTATTCCGCCTGACGGTAAAAATTGGACACTTTTACAAAGATATTGGTCGGGATACAGGAAAATGATTATCTCACTTGCATTGTATTCGTATTATTACGACATACTCCAAGTGGAGTGTAATCACGAATCCTTATCTACCAATATCATCATAGGGAAGTCCAAACCCTACCGTCAGAGATAGGGACGATGGATGGCTCCACTTTCTTCGTTTAGATTAACTCTCTTTGAGCCGAGACTACAAAAGTTGTGCCCGACACAAATTAGGGATTAACAAATGAAAAGAAGACTTATGCTAATGATTATGTTGTTATGCTCAACAACAATTTTATTGGGAACCTTTTCTTGCGGGGGCAGTGCAAGAAAAGGGAAAAATATTCATATTCGCCATACGCAAGATTGGACAGAATATGTCGCCTCTGCAACAACAATCAAGGAGATTGACGATGGTTTGGCAAGCATTCCAGTAGATGTATTCCTTGACATTTTTGAAGATTTAACTGACATAGTATTCTATGAAACGAAAGCGCATGACTATGAATCGCAGAAGAATTGCAGGGCTTACGGCTGGATGATATTATATATAAGTTTTCGTGACGACTTATTAAAGGAAAGAGCGTCAAAAGAGCAACTTGAGCGATTTACAAAAGTTATAGAATCCCATGATCTTATGTTATTAAATTACATCCTCTCACAGGGAGGGCTTGGAAATAGTACACAAGAAAAGCTGGGTAACATATATGCTGATTATGTCACAAATGGAAACAATCAAAAATTGTATTATTAACCATACTATGCATCTCAGAATAAAGACGTCAATCAATATTACAGAAAAATATAGTTGCGTAAACCAAAAGAAAAGAGGGGGTGCCAAATTTCTGGTACCCCCTCTTTTCTTTCTGCCGCTTAATCTCTGTTAGAGATGCAGGCGGATGATGAAGTTGGTGGGGCACTCGAACGGTTTGAGCATATTGACGATGCCGGGTCGGATGTCGAACTGGAAATCCACCTTGTCGGCTACCGTCACTCCCAATCCACCCAGCACGTTGCCGCCGAATTTGGGGGCACCGTTGTAGAAATCGATACCTATCGACAAGCCGCCGCCCGCCATCCAATAAAACTGATGCTTGGCGCCCTCGCTGATGGTGCCACAGTAGGCCACATTGGGAGCCAACTCAAGCACCCAATGCTTGTGCGGCACAGCTTTGAGCACACCGTCT
>CACXCY010000226.1 GCA_902766265.1 uncultured Bacteroidota bacterium | reverse complement strand
GTACTCCTACCAATGACGATCTGGAGTATTTTGAGCGGAAGGTGCGCGACATGGACAGGCAAGAACGCCAGAAATCGTCGCAATTCACGCTACGAGACATCTTTCGCAAACGCGAGATGCCCAAGTTCAACTACCAGCCACGATTCGATACTGCCGCCACAGAAGAAAACCCCACCGATGCAACATCCTCCTCTATCAGTGCAGAAGGCGCAGCCATCATGCAGCGGATGCGCAAGCGCAAGATGTCGCGACGCTTCGACATGGACGATGTCGACTATTTCAAGCCGATATCCGGCGGAAAGATAATCATGTACGTCATCGTTGCATTTCTCCTTTTACTTTGGATACTTTTGTAAAAAAGCGTATCTTTGCAAAAATATTTGCTCATGTTTATAGAGGTTTTAAAATCTAAGATACATAGAGTTACCGTTACAGAAGCTGACCTGGGATACATTGGAAGCATCACCATTGACGAAGCGCTGATGGATGCTGCCAACATGATTGAGAACGAAAGGGTCGATATCTACAACATTACAAATGGTGAACGCTTCAGCACCTACGTAATCAAAGGTGAGCGCAACACGGGAGTAATCGGCATCAACGGTGCTGCAGCACATAAAGCCAAGATAGGTGACCTAATTATTATCGCTTCCTATGCCTCCATGGATTTTGAGGAAGCCAAGACGTGGCATCCCACAGTCGTTTTCCCTAAAGAAAACAAACTATAACCTTACGACGAACGAACCGCCTAAAGGATTCCAACATCACACCACATGAAGAAGAAAATCGGTGACATCCTAAAGTTCATCATCTTTATAGGTATAGGCATTTTCTTCATCTATTGGTTTCTCATCAAACTCTCCCCCGAGCAAAAACACGCCATCTGGCAATCGTTTTTAGGTGCCAACTACTGGTGGGTGGGCGTTGCCATGTTATGCTGTCTATGCAGCCACTTAGTAAGGGCACTTCGATGGCAACTACTTTTCAAACCTTTGGGGCAAAACCCTGGTATTGTCAATACCTTTGGCGCTGTAGTCGTAGCATATATGGCCAATCTGGCATTTCCGCGACTGGGCGAAGTATTGCGTTGCGCCGTGTTACGCACCAGCGAAAAGATACCTATTCAACAATCCCTCGGCACCGTAGTCACAGAACGCGTCATCGATGTGCTTCTTTTCCTACTTATCGTTGCCGTAGGCATTCTTGTCATGTTTTCAACCGTCAAGGACTGGATATACAACGGACTGGTCGACAAAGTGCATACGCTCCCCAGTATGGCCGTTCTCCTAGTGATAGGCATAATACTCCTCATCGGGGGTATTGTTTTCTATAAATACTTCTGGCACAAACTTCTTCACATCAATTTCTTCCATAAAATCGACGAGCTGTTGAAAGGGTGTATTGAGGGCGTAAAGAGCATATTGCACATGGGGAAGAAGAGCACCTGGTTGTTTGTATTCTACAGCTTCCTGATATATTTCCTGTACATTCTGGGTGGAGTGATTATCTTTCAGGCCTTCAAAGAAACGCAAGACCTTACATTTGAAGCCGCCTTCGTGCTCTACCTATTTGGATCTGTAGGTATGGGCCTGTCACAAGGCGGACTGGGGGTTTACCCTGTACTGGTACAAACCGCCCTCGCCATCTACGGCATATCCCTCGAAGTGGGCACCGCTTGCGGCTGGCTTCTCTGGGGGTCACAACAAGTCGTTGTCATCACAGTGGGAATGGTTTTCCTCATATACTTCTCCATCCAGAAAAAGAAGTCCGTCACCAACATACCGACACCATGACACACCTCGAACATATACGCGCCAAGATTGTCACGCTGCCGGAACTGTTGCTTCAATTAGCCACCCTTCGCGACAAGAAGGTCGTTTTCACCAACGGATGTTTCGACTTGGTGCACCAAGGTCATGTGGATTATCTATCCAAAGCCCGCGATATGGGTGACATTCTCATCATTGGTCTCAACAGCGACGCCTCTGTCAAACGTCTTAAAGGCCCTTCCCGACCCATTATTGGACAAGAGAGCCGCGCCATATTGCTGGCCGCTTTCGAGTTTGTCGATTATGTCGTATTTTTTGACGAGGATACCCCACAACAACTCATTG
>CACXCY010000225.1 GCA_902766265.1 uncultured Bacteroidota bacterium | reverse complement strand
GGTTGCTGCAAGAAAGCCGAGGGCTGCTGCAAGAAGGATGCCGCCTGCGACAAGAACGCTGAGGGCTGCTGCAAGAAAGATGCCGCTTGCGAACACAAATGCCAGCACTAATCAGGTAAATCACTAACGGTTTCGCACTATGGGGCCGGTGATGGGTGATCTCGTCAAAGCCCCAAGAGAAACTTAAGTTCAAAAACAAGAATTGATCGTTATTATACAATGAATAAGCTACACAAATTCATAGCCGCAGGCCTCGTTGGGATGCTATTCCTCGTCGGCAGCGTTACCGCCCAGGTGCAACAACCCGGGCAGCAGGATGCGCAGGCGACGGCAGCAGACCAGCAGGCACAGATTGTCGACACTGGGTCTGCGGTAGGTCCGGACATACATCTGATGTGTCCGCCATTCGACGTGATGGACTTTGCTTCCAACACGGTCAGTTACCTTCCCAAGAGACGCATATTTGTTGTCGTGGACAGCATCGACTGTGCTGTCGACATATTGCAGCGTTCCAAAGTGAAAGGTGACACTACCCTGAAAAGAATAGCACGTTACACCACCGATGTCTACAAACGTCGTCACGACTTGGTCAACATTGTGCGCCCCGTATCTGTCGAGATTGTGGGAGAACGTATTGTATTTCTTGCATCTTCCGCCAAGGACAGCTCCTATCTCGGTGTGCTTGACTTCGACGGCAATCTGAAGACCATTGTCGGTTTCAACTGCACGGCATATGCTTTCCACATCAACCTGCAGGACAACGAGATTATCGTCATGAGTCGTAACCCTGTGGGCTACGATGTGCGTTTTGTCGACCTCGACAACGAGAAGGGTTCCCTGGAGGACCATCTTGACCGTCTCGACACCGCTGGCGTAACAGCATTCCACTACCATGTTCCCAAGCAGTCTGAGCGTATCCAGGCCGCCGACCCTGTGGGTATCGGCCTTACCGTATGTGCTGTGGCTGTCGTCTTCCTGGCCTTGTTGTTCATCGCCGTTATCCTGAAAGGTTATGGCAAAGCCATTATGAAGATTCAGGACCGCAAGGCACGTAAGGATGCTGCTGCCGCTGCCTCCCAGAATGGCAGCACCATGACGGTACCCGCCAGCCCTGATACCGCAGGCGAAGTCTATGCGGCCATCGCCACCGCCATATATCTCTACAACGAAGAGATGCACGATGAGGAGAACACCATCATCACCATTCAGAAGGTGGAGCGCGCATGGACACCCTGGAACGCCAAGTTCTATAATATGAACCATTATTTTAATAGAAAATAGTTTGGTTTCGCACCTCTGGTCCTCCTCGGCAACAGCCAGGAACCGGATGTGGAACGAAGAATGCAAAAAACTGACAAGAACATGAAAAATTTTAAGTTTAAGATAAACGGCACCGAATACAATGTTGACATCAACAATGTAGAGGGGCAGGAGATCTCGATTGACGTGAACGGGACTCCCTATAATGTTACCGTTGATAAAGAAATCAAACAGAAACCCGCTGTGGTGCGCACTAAGACGGCTCCCCGTGTCGCTGCCGCCGCCAGTGGTGATGTTCAGAAATCGGCCCCCGCTCCAGCAGCAGGCGCTGGCTCCAAGGTCACCACTCCGCTGCCTGGCACCGTCCTTGACGTATTCGTCAATGTGGGTGACAAGGTCACTGCAGGTCAACGTGTAGTGCTGCTCGAGGCCATGAAGATGGAGAACAATATCGAATCTGATGTGGCAGGTACTGTAACCTCTGTCAATGTCCGCAAAGGTGACAGTGTTCTCGAAGGTGAAGTTTTAGTTGTCATTAGTTAAAAGTCAATAGGAGAGAGGTTCCGCATCGCAGATATGACATGCGTGGCGGAACTCTTGACGGATCAACTTTCAACTCAAAAACGAGGTTTTTAAAATGATTACATTAGCAACAGGTGGCTTCATGGAATTTATGTCTACGCAGCTGGTACAGTTCTTGGAATATACCGGCTTTGCCAACGTGACATGGGGCCATATCATCATGATTTTAGTGGGACTGACATTCATCTTCCTCGGCATTGCCAAGGAATTTGAACCTCTGCTGCTTGTCCCCATCGGATTCGGTATGATTGTGGGTAACATCCCCATCTATCCCGGTCTGAAAACTGGTATCTACGAGAACGGCTCGGTGCTGCACATCCTCTATCATGGTGTGCAGAACGGCTGGTATCCTCCTTTGATTTTCCTGGGTATTGGAGCAATGACGGATTTCTCTGCATTGCTCTCAAATCCGAAGCTGATGCTCATAGGCGCTTCTGCGCAGGTGGGTATCTTCGCTGCCTACATGGGCGCATTGGCTCTGGGATTTCCACCCGCTGAGGCAGGTGCTATCGGTATCAGCGGTGGTGCCGACGGCCCGACAGCTATCTTTATCTCCTCCAAGCTGGCTCCCGATTTGATGGGCGCTATCGCTGTGTCGGCATACTCCTATATGGCTCTTGTGCCTGTGATACAGCCGCCCATTATGCGACTGCTGACGACCAAGAAGGAGCGTGTTATTCGCATGAGACCTCCCCGTCAGGTGAGCAAATTGGAGAAAATCACTTTCCCCATCATCGGATTCCTCTTCACTTGCTTTATTGTGCCTACAGGTCTTCCGCTGCTGGGTATGCTGTTCTTCGGCAACTTGCTGAAAGAATGCGGTGTGACCAAACGTCTGTCGGAGGTGGCCAGCAACGCCATCGTCAATATCTGCACCTTGCTTATCGGTCTCACCGTGGGTGCTTCCACACAGGCAACGTCATTCCTTACAGGACGTTCAATCATGATTTTCGCCCTGGGTGCATGCTCATTCATCGTGGCTACCACTTTTGGCGTCCTTTTTGTGAAGTTCTTCAACCTCTTCCTCAAGGAGGGTAACAAGATTAACCCGTTGATTGGTAACTCGGGCGTCAGCGCCGTTCCCGACTCCGCTCGTGTATCCAACAACGTTGGTCTTGAATACGACAAGACCAATTACCTGCTCCAGCATGCTATGGGTCCCAACGTCGCAGGCGTTGTGGGATCGGCAGTGGCTGCCGGTATCTTGCTGAGCTTCCTGTACTAATAGGAGCTGAATGATAAAAGAGGGGGTACCCGACGGGTATCCTCTCTTTTTTTGTTGGTCGTGATTATGGCAGGTCAAGCGGACAGTCAGAACATATTGATTCTTGTAGATTTGGCTGTCAATAATGCGTTATTCCCAGAATTATTCGTATTTTTGCAAACAATATTGTTGATGCACTTGTGATAATTATTACCCTGACACTGATTATTGTTGTGCTCTCTGCCCTGGGCATAGAGTTCCCTCGCCTTAAGGCCCTGTTGGGGAAACGTCGTTTGGGACGCTGGCTGAGTGCTATGGAGTCGCCAGCCCGCAAAGGCAGGGTTGGTGAGCAGCGGGTGAACCGTAAGCTGCAAGGTATGGCGCCGGACTACCGGTTGCTGCGCGACATCATGGTGCGTACCCGTAGCGGACGAACGATGCAGATTGACCATGTCGTGGTGTCAAGATACGGAATCTTTGTCGTCGAGACGAAAAACTATGAGGGGGTCATCATAGGAAACGGTCGCACTGATGAGTGGCATCAGAATATATGGGGCAAGGTGTATGAACTCTACAACCCTGAAATGCAGAACAAGTCGCATGTGGGGGTGCTGAAATATCTGTTGCCAGAAGTTGACGCATCGTTGTTTCACTCAATCGTCGCATTCCCGGATGATACCAAGTTGGTGCTCAGTAATCTGTCGGAGTATGTTGTGTCGATGGGGGCGGTGCGCCGCGTCATTGCCAGTTATACCGAACCAGTGCTCTCGGGTGACGAGGTGACACGGATTGCCAGTCGCATTGAACAGGCCAATATTACTGATATGGAGATTCGCAAGCAGCATAAGACCGAGGTGTCGAAAGCCAAAGCGTTGCGTAGAGCCAAGGTGCTGTCGGGCAAGTGCCCTATATGTGGCGGCAACCTGGTCAGGCGCAAAAGCCGTTACGGATGGTTCATTGGATGTTCGAACTATCCTGCTTGCAGATATATAAAACAAAAAACTAACCATAAATAGCTGTTATGTCTTTCGGAAGGGCTTTATTGTGCATTCTGTTTCCACCATTGGCGGTCATCGACCAAGGGTGTGGGTCGTTC
The DNA here is from genome assembly GCA_902766265.1 of uncultured Bacteroidota bacterium. Classification (GTDB taxonomy): domain Bacteria; phylum Bacteroidota; class Bacteroidia; order Bacteroidales; family P3; genus Colimorpha. Next base: position 626 of record CACXCY010000225.1, on the reverse strand, counting down.
TTGCTGGTGTGTCTACTGACGTTGGTCGGATGGATTCCTGGTGTTATTGCTGCTCTTATCATCCTGAAGAAATAGAATGTTGGAACTTTAATAACAATATGACGATGAATAGAGGTATAATTATCTGTTTTGCTTTGATATCAGCCGTTGCTGTCCGTGCGCAGGATAGCGTTGGGCTGCCTTCGTCATTTTCGGTGGGGCTGCGAGGCGGTTGGAGTAGTACCACTATCAGCAGATACGATGCGGGTCGTATGGATGAGGCGTATTCCGCTATGGGGGGCTATGAGCTGGGTGTCCAAGGACGCTATGCTGTCTACCCGTGGTTTTCAGTGGTCGCCAACGTCAGCTATATGCAACGTTCGCACCGCATGGATCGCAATCTCAACTATCTGGACCCTGTCTACACCGAACATGTCAACTCCTATCTGATGGTGCCTGTGATGGCTGACTTCTCTTTTGGTGGCACTCGTTTACGTGGTCATCTGTTGGCTGGCGCATACGCTGGCTATTGGATGAAAGAGCGTCGGAGAGGTACTACCTATTGGATGACAGATTACTATGTGTACTTTGAGGATTTTGACGAGACGCGTGATTTTACCGACGAGGATCAGCGTCTGAACGCAGGT
>CACXCY010000224.1 GCA_902766265.1 uncultured Bacteroidota bacterium | reverse complement strand
TTCCTCCCCACGGCGGGTGACGCGGGCACGTTCCACGACGCGGCGGCGTTGCATGCGGGGGTTCATCGAGAGGAGGAGCTCGGTGAACTTGGGTTCGCATTTGGACTTGGTGCGGAGGGTGAGGCCGGCGCGGTTGACGAGGTCGGGCGCGTTCTCCACGGTGAGCTCGGTGACGTTGGGGTCGAGCTGACGGGCGCGGTCGGGATTGATATTGCCGCCCTTGACGCGGATGTCGGGATGGATGCGTATGGCCACGTCCTTGCCGTTGCGGAGGTGGATGGCGAAGCCCATAGACATCAAGCTGGCGGCCGCCTTGCAGAAGTTGTCGAGCACCGCCTTGGCCACCTGCTCGGGGATGAGAGGGTTCTGGTGGGCAATCTCGCGGGCGAGGGCGTTCTCGTCGCAGGCCTGCAAGTCCTCGTTGACGGTGATGGTCTTCTGGTCCCTGCCCAGCTGCTCGTAACCGTTGTTGAGACATACTTTGTAGTGTATCATGGTGCCGTGCGATTCATCCTATACATCGCGAGGTCTTTATGTTATCGTTTTCCCAGGCGGTGAACGCCTTAAGCTTGACATTTGCAAAAATACTATTTTTATTGAAACTAAAATATATTTTGACCTAAAATTAAAATACTATTTTGCCTTGAAACCAAAATAGTATTTTACTATGCAACCAAAATAGTATTTTAGTTTGTACCCAAAATAGTATTTTACTTTGTATGCAAAATAGTATTTTACTTTACATATAAAATAGTACTTTGTTTTCCAGCGAAACCGATAATCTCGTCGGCGGCGAGGCCGTGGTGGCGTCGAGGGGCAATGCCTTGCAGGGGGCGGACGTGAAAGCAGGGTGGGGGCGTAGGGGCGTGTCGAGCCACTGTGTTTGGCAAGTACGGGAAAAATGCGTATTTTTGCATTCCGTTCAGAACCCTACGGCTGTGGATAACATTTATGCAATCAACGATATAGAGCGCGGATGCGCCGTGACGGTCGGCATGTTCGACGGCGTGCACCTGGGTCACCGCCACATCCTCGACCTCCTCCAGCGCCAGGCCCGCGAGCGTGGGCTGGTGCCCGTGGTGGTCACCTTCGACCGCCATCCCCGCGTGGTGCTGGGCAGCGACGCCGAGCACTTCCGCACCCTCTCCGCCCTCCAGGGCCGCCGCACCGGCGGCCACAGCATCGCCGCCACCGGCGCCTACGAGGTGGTGCTGCCCTTCGACCGCGAACTGGCCCGCCTCTCGGCCTGCCAGTTCGTGAGGAGCTATCTGGTGGAGCGGATGAACATGCGCCTCCTCGTGCTGGGCTACGACAACGTCTTCGGCAACCGCGCCGCCAACGACTTCGACCGCCTGCCCCGCCTGGCCGGTGAACTCGGCTTCGGCATCGTGGAGGACACCGCCGTGGAGTGGGACGGCGCCGCGGTGAGCTCCACACGCATCCGCCGCGCCCTGGCCGAGGGCGACATGACCGGCGCCAACGCCATGCTGGGCCGCGACTACACGGTGGAAGGCACCGTGGTCGAAGGCCGCCATGTGGGTCGACGGCTGGGTTTCCCCACCGCCAACCTGCAGCCCTGCGACCCCCTGCAGGCCCTGCCCCGCGAAGGCGTCTATGCCGCCCGCGCCGTGGTCGACGGCACCGCGTGGACAGCCATGGCCTCCCTGGGCCCGCAACCCACCTTCGGCTGCGACGCCCCCACGCTCGAGGTGCATCTGCTCGGCTCGCCGGGCGACCTCTACGGCCGTCGCATGCAGCTCGCCTTCGTCCACCGCATGCGCGACATCGTCCGCTTCGGCAGCCCCGACGCCCTCGCCGCCCAGCTGGCCGAGGACAGCCGGCAGGCACGCGCCCTCTTGCAACGCCCCGACGGCGGGAAAGGAGACGTGCGGCCATGAGAAAGTTCCTCGCCCTGGCACCGCTCCTCTTGCTGGCCGCCCTGGCTGCGGCCCAGCCCGGCAAGGTCTACAAGTCGCTCGACGACGTGGCCGACCCCGCCGACGTCTACATCCTCCGCCTCAACCACCAGCGGCTGCGCCAGTTGCCACCACAGGTGCTCGACTTCGTCAACCTGCGGGTGCTCGACCTCGGCAAGAACCGCATCGACACCCTGCCCCCCGAGCTGGCACGCCTGCAGCATCTGGAAGAGCTCAACCTCTGCCGCAACCGTCTGCGCCGTGTGCCCTCGACGGTGGCGCTGCTCACCGGGCTGCGGGTGCTCGACCTGAGTCGCAACCCCATCCTCGACCTGCCGGAAGAGATGGCCGCGCTCACCCGCCTGCAGCGGCTCGTGATATGGCAGACCGGCGTGGTGTCGTTTCCTCCGGGCTTCGCCGCCCTTGACGCCACTCTCCAACTGATAGACATGCGCGTCTGCCCCATGACCTACGACGACCAGCAGGCCATCGAGGCCCTGCTCCCCTCGCCCGAGAAGAAATGGGACCGCGTGTGCAATTGCAAATGACAGCAGAAGACATGGACCCCAATAGCAAGACAATGCTCACCCTCGCCTACTACCAGCAGGACATCTGCTGGGAGAACCCCGAAGCCAACTACGCCAAGGTGGCCGCCGCCTTCGACACGGCCATCCGTACCGCCGCCACCGCACCCGACGTGCTGGTGGTGCCCGAGACCTTCAACACCGGCTTCGGCGACAACATGGCGGCGCTGGCCGAGGAACCCCACGGCACCACATGGCGCTTCGCCGCCGAGACGGCCCGTCGCCACGACGCTCTCTTCGTAGGCACCTGGACGGTGCGCGAGCAGGGGAGGGTCTACAACCGTCTCCACTGGGTGCGTCCCGACGGCAGCGGCGGCTGGTACGACAAAGGCCACACCTTTCGCATGAGCAGCGAGGTGTCGCAGGTGGCGCGCGGCACCAGCAAGGAGGTCTTCGAATGGCGCGGCTGGCGCATTCGCCCCGCCGTGTGCTACGACCTGCGTTTCCCCAAGTGGCTGCGCAACACCTGGAACGGCCATCGGCTGGACTACGACCTCATGCTCGTCTGCGCCAACTGGCCTGGGTCGCGCTACGAGGCCTGGTCCACACTGCTCAAGGCCCGCGCCATCGAGAACGAGGCCTATGTGGCGGGTGTGAACCGCTGCGGTACCGACAGCACAGGCATCCCCTACACGGGCGACAGCTGCGTGGTGGACTACAAAGGCCATCTGCTCTCCCAGTGTGCCCACGAGAAGGAAGAGGTGCGCTTCGCCGTGCTGGACTTCGCCAAGCAGCAGGCCTTCCGCGAGCACTGGACTTTCTACCTGGACGCCGATGAATGACGTTGGCGGATGACGCCGACGCATGATGCCGGCACACCTTATATATATGTAGACAGATATGCGATTAGAAGAAAAGATAGGATTCAACAGGATATGCGACTATGTGGCGGCCGAGTGCAGCAACGCCTTGGCGGTCAAGATGGCCCATGAGATGACCTTCAGCGGTAACTACGACCGCGTGGTGCGCGACCTGGAGCAGACCGAGGAGTTCCGCCAGATACTGGTGTTGGAGAACACCTTTCCCTCGCAGGACTTCATGGACCTGACCGAGGAGCTGAACCGTCTGCGGGTGGGCAACACGGTAATCGACCAGCAGGCGCTCTTCGACCTCAAGTGCTCGCTCCACACCATCGGCGAATGCCTCCGTTTCCTGCTGCGTGACGACAAGATGCGCTACCCCCGTCTGCGGGCTATGGCCGAGAAGGTGGAACTCGACCCACAGCTGACACGCTCGCTGGCCAAACTCGTGGACGACAAAGGCGAGCTCTACGACAACGCCTCCGACCTGCTGGCCGACATCCGCAGGCAGATACGCAAGAAGGAGGTCGAGGTCGACAACAAGATCAACCACACGCTGGCTCACGCCAAGGCCGAGGGCTGGGCACCCGAGAATGCTGAGCCCACCATACGTAACGGCCGCGTGGTCATACCGATGCTCGACACCCATCGCCGCAAAATCAAAGGTCTCATCCATGACGAGTCGGCCACCCGGCAGACGGCCTACTTGGAACCCTCCGAGGTGGTGGAGCTGAACAACGACCTGAGAGAACTGGAGTTCGCCGAGAGGCGCGAGATACAGAAGATACTGGCACGCTTCAGCGACCAGCTGCGCGGCAACATCGACGCCCTGGTCAATGCCTTCTGGTTCCTGGCGCGCATCGACTTCATTAGGGCCAAAGCACGTTTCGCGTTGACGTTGCATGCCGGTATGCCCGTGGTCTCCAACTGCACGCAGGTGCAATGGCTGGAGGCACGCCATCCGCTGCTCTGGCTGGAACGGCAGGCACGCAGCACCGTCGCCGCCAAACAAAGGAAAGAGGAATCCTCTCCGGCCCCCAATGCCGGCCCCGTGGTGCCTTTCGACATCAAGCTGACCGACGATGCCCATATACTCATTATCTCAGGCCCCAATGCCGGTGGCAAGTCGGTGTTGCTTAAGGCAGTGGGCTTGATACAATATATGCTTCAGGCGGGCATACTGGTGCCTTGTCGCGAGACCTCCGAGTTCGGCATCTTCGACAATATATTTATTGATATAGGCGACCAGCAGTCGATAGAGGATGACCTGAGTACCTATACCTCCCATCTGCAGAACATGAAGAACCTCCTGCAGCAGGCATCGTCGCGGACACTCTTTCTGCTCGACGAGTTGGGTGGCGGGACAGAGCCACGCTCGGGCTGCGCCATAGCCGAAGCGTTGCTGGAGGAGCTCTATCTGCGGCACGCCTACGGGGTGGTGACAACCCATTTCGCCGACCTGAAACTGTTGGCCGACACATACCCGGGCATCCTCAACGGCGCCATGCTCTTCGACACCGAGAAAATGCGCCCCCTCTATCGTCTCGCCATCGGCTATCCAGGCAGTTCGTTTGCCTTTGAGATAGCCAGAACCGTGGGCTTCCCGACCGACATACTGAATGCCGCGGAACAGAAGGTGGGCAAGGAAATGCTCAACTTCGAGCACCAGCTGCAGCAACTGGAACTCGACAAGCAGGAAGTGGCTCGCGAGAGGAAGGAACTGGAAGTGAGCGACAACTTCCTCAACGAGGTGATTGAGAAGTACCAGGGACTCAACGAGAAGCTGGAGACGAAGAAATACGAGATTCTCTCGCAGGCGCGTCAGCAGGCCAAGCAGATACTGGCCGACGCCAACCGTACGGTGGAGCAAACCATCAGCGACATTAAGTCGGCACAGGCCGAGAAGGTACGTACCCAGCAGGCCCGTGAGGCACTACGTACGGAATCGGAACGGATAGAGTTGCAGCAGGAACGCCACACTGAGGAGGTACGTCGGATAAAAGGCAACCCTACCGCCGCGGTGGAGACCTCCAAGAATACTGGCTCGTCGGATCTGGCCGAAGGACCAATAGCTGTGGGCGACATTGTAAGGGTGGATGGTCAAGATACTTACGGACAGGTGGTGGAGGTGAAAGGCAAGAAGGCCGTAGTGGAGAGCAACTCCCTGCGGATGAACATACCGCTGGCACGGTTGCAGAAAACACAGAAGAAGACCCTCCCATCCGACAAGACATCGCGTCAGAACAGCCGCTACCAATCCATCTACGAGGAGATAAACGAGAAACGCAAATTCTTCAACCCTACGCTTGACCTGCGCGGGCAACGGGCCGAAGAGGCATTGAACGAGTTGCAGCATTTCCTCGACGAAGCACAGCTGCTGGGCGAGAAAGAGCTGCGCATCCTTCACGGTAAAGGTTATGGTATACTGAAGACGTTGGTGCGTCAGCGGTTGAACAGCCATCCCGATGTGCAATCGTGTCACTCGGAGCGCCTCGAACTTGGCGGCGACGGTATTACCGTAGTCCACATGAAGTAGGTTCCCGCGTCCCCAAAAACGCACCCTGCTGCAATCTTTGTCGCGTAATAGAGACTAAATGGAAAAAAGTTGTATATTTGCATCATCAAAACAACCCAAGAGTATAAATAATAAAAGAAAGGCATCTATATGAATTTAAAAAAGTTATTCCTCCCCGTGTTGGCAGCTCTCTTACTGTCGAGTTGCACCAAAGAGTACATAACTGTGGAAGAACATTACGACGGCAGCCAATTGGCTACCACTTATTGCACTGTGCGTCCGGACGAGTGGGAACCGGCAGTGAACAATGGCGATACCACCTATTGGTATGCCACCTACGAGTGCACAAGCATCACCAAGAAGGTGATTGACGACGGCGCCGTATTGGCCTATTGCATTGAGGATGGTCGCGACAACCTGCTGCCTTACATCATTCCGGTACGCGTGTGGACTTCGGACACCACCTATGACTGGTATCTGGAGAACATACGTTACGATTTGGAATACAACGAGGCCGACAAGAAAGGTTATATTACCTTTATTATGGAGGATTCCGATTTCAATACGTCGCAGAGCATCCGTCAGTTCCGTCTGGATGGTATCCGCTTTGAATTCAAGGTGTGTGCCATCAGAAACATGAAAAAGCGAGCTGCCAATAAATAGTGAGTTGGTGGCGGATGGTGGTGCCTTTTTGTAGAAGGCAAGAATACATCGGTTACTAGTTGCGGTTTTCGCAACATATAAAAGAGGGTGTCTTGAGGTTATCAGGACACCCTCTTTATGTAGTGACGGTATTGTCGTCTTTTCGTGTGTGGTACTGCTAGTCGGTATCAATCGGAATAACCGATTTCTTCCAAGTTCTCCTGCACCATTTCTTTGAGCCACTTGAACACTTTGACATCGTTCATATCCATTCCGTCGAGTGCCTCTTTGATTTCCTCTGTGTCGAAGGTGAATTCGCCGCTGTCGGTAGTGTGGGTGTAGATGATGTGTATATCCTGATGGGCAGCGCACAACATAACGATGGTGCCGCTTAGATCCCCCATAGGAGGACGGTCGATGTTGTCAAGCTGGAACCAGAAATCGAGTCGGGTGCCTTTCCCTAACTCGCTCTGCAGCTTCATTCCACCTCCGCAGTGCGTGGTGTTCATTTTGATTAGTGGTAGTCCCAGACCTACTTTGCGTGTGGTACGTGAGGTCGTATAAGGGTCGGTTACTTTGGCCATAAACTCGGGACTCATACCTTTACCATTGTCTTCAATAGTGAAAGCGTATACGTTATCTTTTTTGCTGTCGCGTACGGTGAGCCGCACTTCGGTGGCATTGGCTGCTGTGGAGTTCTCCATCAGGTCGTACACATGCATGGAAAGTTCTTTCATTGTTGTAAGGATTAGTTGGCTATTTTGTCGTTGGAAATTTGTCGAATTCCATTATCTCAAGGTCTTTAGGTGTACCATCGAGCACCAGTCGCACGAGGGTGGATACTTTATGGAACCCTTGTGACCCTGCGGCACCGGGGTTGATGTGCAGCAGTTGATACTCTTCGTCGTACATCACTTTGAGAATATGAGAGTGTCCGCACACAAAGATGGCAGGTTTATCGTTGCGGAGTATGGGTTTAATGCGTGGTTCATAGTGGCCCGGGTATCCGCCGATATGGGTCATCAGTATCCGTATTCCTTCGCGCTCGAACAGCTGTGTCTCGGGTACTTCGTAGCGCACATCCCATCCGTCCATGTTTCCAAATACCCCCACCACGGGTTTGAATTCCCTCAACTGCTCCAAAACGCCGTAACCCATATCGCCAGCGTGCCACAATTCGTCGCAGTCCTTGAAAAAGGAATAGACTTGCTGTGGGACTTTACCGTGGGTATCGGACAATATTCCTATGCGTTTCATGATTTTTTTACTATTTTTGCAAAACGCTTTGCGTCTGCAAAGGTACAAATAATATGGTAAACGACAATACAATTCTCAGTTAATGGTGCAGAAAGAGCATAGTGATTCGCGACGCGAATGGCTGCCGCGATTGTTATTGGTCGTCTCAACGGCTTTGTGGGGTGCGTCGTTCATCTTTACCAAAGGGCTGTTCTTGAGTGAGCCGCATATCACACCGGTGGTTATCGCCACTTTGCGTCTCTGTATCGCATCGGCGGTATTCATCCCGTTGTTGGCTCTCACGCATCGGTTGCAGCCCATACACAAAGGCGACTTCAAAGTTTTTCTGTTGCTTTCCTTTTGTGAACCGTTCTTGTATAGTATTCTCGAAACATCGGGTGTCGGTTTGGTGCCGGCCAGTCTGGCTTCCATCATTATCGCTACTATTCCGCTATTTACCCCCTTCGGAATGGCGTTGGCCTATAAGGAACGTTTGCGGTGGATTGTTGTAGTGGGCGTACTGCTGTCGCTGGTGGGAATTGGTGTGATGATGCTTGGTCCAGATCTCACCATTTCGGCCAATCCGCGTGGGGTGTTGTATCTGGTGTTGGCGGTGATAGTGGCTGTGTGCTACACTCTGGTACTTGTCAAAGTGTTGAAACGTTATCATCCCGTCACCGTTACGGCTTATCAGAATCTCTTCAGCATCATATACTTTATCCCCCTCATGTTGATACTGAATCACGATGTGCTCCCACTACTGAGTTATAGTTTGTCCATGTGGGGGCGGCTGGCTTTTCTGGGAGTGTTGTGTTCCACGCTGGCGTATGTCTTTTATAACTACGGAATACGCGCGGCCGGCGCTACTGCCGCATCGGCGTATACCAATCTGATTCCTGTATTCTCATTGTTTCTGGCTGTCGGTATAGGGCAGGAGTCGCTGTCTGTGTTCAAAGTGATAGGAATTGTCATTGTTCTCATCGGACTATTTCTGGCGCAGCGACGATAACGGCTATATTGCTTCTTGAGTGAAACAATAATACGGCTTTCGTGCCGTTAATAGGGTATGAAGTTTTACAAGCTTACATTGTTTCTTGTTGTAGTCGGCGTGCTGTTGACGTCGTGCAGCAAGTTTGAGGGTGACCAGACGATTCCAGCGTATATCTCTGTGGACGCTATCCGGGTGGTCGACGACCCAGCCAATTCTTGGTTACCGGGACAGAACGAGGGTTTCTATTCCCAGTTGATAGATGCCGTTCAGATACAGCTGCTGCCCGCAGGTGCAAGTTCCGAAGTGGTGTTGGGCACTTTTCAGCTACCTTGTAGTGTGCCGGTTCTGCAACAAGGTACATTGGACCGGGTGCGCATTGTCCCTGTTGTAAAACAGAACGGTATTGCTGCTACGCGGATATATTATCCTTTTTATCGTGAGAAGGTGCTTAACGGTGTAACTCTTGTTCCAACCGATACAACGCGGCTCGATACGGTGGAGACAACCTATCTGGGCAGCGGTTTGATGTCGGTACCTTTCCATGAGTATTTCGAACCGGAACAAAACGGAACTCGTCTGAGTAGCGCTGTGGAGATACTGTCGCGTGCGCAGAATCCCGACATCGTGTCGATTGACCGTTGCGACCATGGTTGCGGTCGTGTGCATGTTACCGCCGACCAGAGTCAAGTTAACTTTTGGGCACTTGATTCGATATGTCTCGCTAACTCGGGGAGCGCCGTCTATCTGGAGATGGACTACTGGAGCGATTTTAACTTCAGCGTGGGATTCAACAATCCTATGGTGCAGGGTGGTAGCAACGAGATTAAATCGGCTATGGTGCTCTATGCTAACTCTGGTTGGCAGAAGATATACATCAATCTGGGCAAACTGTGGTCGTACTACAATTACTACCATTATGGTATACGCCTCTATTTTACGGTGCTCAACAGTTCAGGGAAAGAGGGAAACGTGTATTTGGACAATATGAAGGTTGTTGTCACCCAGTAGCATGAAGGGCGGCCGGCGTGTACTGTTAACTATCCAACTATGAACAAGCGTAAACAGGTTTCCATATATATAGTATGTGACTTTCTGGCGGCAGTTGTGTCGTGGGGTACGTTCTTCCTGGTAAGAAAAGCGATCATGGAGGCGTCCGCGTTCGAGGATGTCAACCAGGTATTCAGCGACACGAATTTCTGGTTGGGAATCATCATCATCCCTATCGCGTGGTTGTGTCTCTATGCGCTACAGGGCACCTATAAGGACGTGTTCCGCAAATCGCGTCTCAAAGAGCTCCAACAGACGGCATCTGCGTCCATCATCGGCGTAATCGTCATCTTTTTCGCTCTGCTGCTCGACGACAACCTGACCTCCTATCGCTATTATTACCTCTCTTTTCTGTTTCTGTTGCTGGTCCATTTCTCGTTGACCTATCTGTGCCGTTTGCTGATAACATCGCGTACGGTCCGCCGCATCCACAGCCGCCAGATAGGTTACCCGACTATTCTGATAGGCAGCAAGCAGAAGGCCTATAAAACCTATCTCGATTTGGACGGTCAGGAGACCTATTCCGGCAACCTGTTTGTGGGTTTTGTCACCGTCAACGGCAGCATCGACCCTCATCTCGCTGCCATAATGCCTCATCTGGGGACTGCTGAAGATATTGACGCGCTGATAGAGAAG
>CACXCY010000223.1 GCA_902766265.1 uncultured Bacteroidota bacterium | reverse complement strand
CTGTTCAATGTCCGAGCTGTAGAGGATTGGAAAAACTACTGCCTTCCAACGGAGGCCATGTTCTACAGTGGGGCCATCTGCTATAGTTTCACTCCAGACGAGGAGCAGTTGCAAATGCTGAAATCGCAGGGCTACCACATTGCCGTCCTTACGCACCTTCCCGTTCCCGACTATATGATGGAGGACAGCGAAGTGCAGAAGATTGACGGGGTTGAAATTCTGTATGATTTGTAGAAAGGGGGGTAAAGTTTCCCTTCTATGTAGAAGGGGTAAGAAATTTCTTCCAAAAAAATATCAGAATAAACAAAAAGTTGTAATTTTGCCGCCGGTTTTATGGTGAGAAATCCACTATGGATTTCGAGAGGGAAGCAGGTGAAAGTCCTGCACAGTACCCGCTGCTGTAAGTCTCTGAAAAACCTGAAGTTACAAGCCACTGTCCGTAGAAGGATGGGAAGGCAACCACGGTGAGACAAGTCAGAAAACCTGCCATTAAACTTGATGTAAAGAGCTTCGGGAGGTAGGCTTTTTCAGCAATCTGCACTGCACTTTGCCCTTTTTGTGTCCTCCCGCTAAATTTTGGAGGAAATGAAAAGAATTGTCCCGCAAACCATCATCCTGCTGTTGTCGCTTGTAGCGGCGTGCTTCGTTTCGTGCGAAAAGCCGGAACCCCAAGAAGAGCCGCAGAATACCCCGGTAACGCCCGTTGCCCACGGCGTTTACGTCCTCAGCGAGGGAATCATGAACTACAACAACAGCTCACTTTCTTTCTATGATTTTTCTACGGGAACTGTCTCCCCGGATGTGTTCCTTGCGGCCAACAACCGTGGCCTCGGTGACACGGGCAACGACCTGAAAGCCTATGGCACGAAGCTGTACTGCGTGGTCAATGTTTCTGAAACAGTGGAGATTATGGACCTGCATACGGCCAAGTCGCTGAAGCAGATTTCCCTGCCGGGCAAGCAGCCCCGCCGCATCACCTTTGACGGGGGCTATGCGTACGTGTGCTGCTTCAACGGAGATGTGCTGAAAATCGACACCGCCACAATGGAGGTGGCAGCCACGGCACAAGCCGGCAGCAATCCCGACGGTATCTGCGTGGCCAACGGCAAGCTGTACGTCGCCAACTCCGGCGGCCTCAACTACCCCAACTACGGCAACACCGTCTCCGTGTTCGACATCGCCACCTTCTTCCTCGTGAAGGAGATAACCGTTGTCATCAACCCGACCCGCATCGCCAGCGACAGCCAAGGCGACGTCTATTTGGTTTCAAACGGCAATTACGGATCCGTGCCGATGACCTTCCAGCGTATTGACTCCCAGACGGATGAAGTGGTGCAGACGTTCGATTTCGCTGTCACCAACTTCGCTATCAGCGGCTCGCTCTGCTACTTGTACAATTATGATTATAGTACGCAGCAATCTTCCATCAAAGTGCTGGATGTTACTACAGAACAGATTGTAAAAGAGCAATTTATAACGGACGGAACGGTGCTTACCACGCCGTATGGCATTGCGGTTGATCCGTCCAACGGGGATGTCTATCTTACGGATGCGTACCAATACACCACCAACGGGGATGTCTTCTGTTTCAGTGCTGACGGGCGGTTGCGGTTCCAATTTGAGGCGGGCGTTTCGCCTTCCTGTCTTGTTTTCAAATAAAATCAATTTCATATTAATAATTTAAAAATCAAAAATTTATGAAAAAAATTCTATTGTTTTTATTTGCCTTCTGCACGCTATTCGGTGCGGTGAAGGCGCAGGAAGATGCCACTATTAGTGCCGACCAGATTGAGTATTGGGTGGGCGAAGGTGAAAACGAGGTGGTGATTGCCATTACTTGGTGCAGCTACACCGAAACGGCTCTGGCTTGGGGCTACCGCTTTGATGGAGAGACCAATCTCCTGGCTGCCTTGAACGCCATTGCCGCCGCCGACAGCCGCCTGACGGTGGTTGGTTCCGCTCCTACTAACATCACGTATCAGGACGACCAGTATAACCTGACTATGTGCCCCAACCCGAATGCAGAGTGGGGCGATGACGACTATGATATCCCGATGCACAGTGTGAATGGTGCAATGGGTCAAGTGAATATGTCGGCACAAGAAATCCACGACAATGACTTTGTCAAGGTTGGCGGATATGCCTGCGGCATTATGGATGCTTATTGGACCAGCATCGTATGGACTACGGAAATTGTTCCTGCTACCGACCCGAACGCCGGTGAGGAAATGGTGGACGCTACCATCTCCGCTGATGAGATTGAATATTGGATTGGCGAAGGTGAAAACGAAGCGATCCTCATCGTGCAATGGTGCGACCCCGAGATCGCTTTTGCATGGGGTTACCGCTTTGACGGCGAGGTTAATGTCCAAACCATGTTGGATGACATCACTGCCGAGGACAGCCGCCTCACTTACGAAGGCGATGCCAGTACAGTGACTCAGATTTATTACAATGATGATGACTACAACTTGGCATTGGTTGGCATGTATTGGATGTACAATATGAACGGCTGGATGGCCGGATTGGGTTACTCCGATCAAACTATCACTAATGGAGACGTGGTGAAGTGGGGCGATCCCGCCTGTGCTATTGCATTGGGCGATCCTATGGAATGGGAGACTTTTACCTACATCTGGACTACCGAAGTCACTCCCGTGAGCAACCCGAACGCTGGTGAAGAGGTGGTAGATGCTACCATCTCCGCCGATGAAGTCGAGTACTGGCTGGGTGAAGGCGAGAACCAAGTGGTCATCGCTATCAGCTGGTGCAGCAACACTGAAGCCGCTTTTGCATGGGGCTACCGCTTCCATGGGGATGCTACCGTTTTTGAAGCGCTGACTGCTATTGCTGCTGCCGACAGCCGTCTGGCAGTGGTCGGCACCGCTCCCACCAACATCACCTATCAGGATG
>CACXCY010000222.1 GCA_902766265.1 uncultured Bacteroidota bacterium | reverse complement strand
GTATGTTAAATGGACCGCAGGTAGTTTCTGTATATCTCGGCTTCCTCTTTCTTGCCTCGCTTTTCATAACTTTTCACCATACTGTTGTAGAGTCCACGATATGCCATACGCTCGTCAAGTCCTCGGGCACGTTGAATGGCTATGTAGGAGGACACCGCCTGATTATCGAGTTGGTCTGCATCAATGAGTTGCAGGATCTCGTTTTCGGCGGCATTGAGATTCTGTTGTTGCAGATAAATCTGAATGCTGAGTTGGTAAGCCGAGACATATTTGAAGTTATGCTTCTTGATATTTTGGCATATCTCAAGTGCTTTGGTCGCGTCGCCTTTCATCACATATGCGTAGGCGGCAAAATAGTTTGCATTGTCGTTGGATGGCTCAAACTCAAAGAAGCGGTTGCACATGTAAAGCGTACTGTCCGGTTTGTTGGTCATAAGATATATCTCGGCCATATCGAGCAGTACGGATTCATTGTATGGGTTATGCTCCAATGCTCTGCGGAAATAGAACATGGCAGAGTCAATCTGTTTGGCAGCTTTGTAGCGGGCTCCGTAGTAGTCGTCTTTGTTGTCTCTTTTTAGTACTACTGCAATAGGTACACCATCCACATTAATTGAATGTACCATGTTTTTGGGCGGAAATACTTTGCTGTTGCTTAAATATTCGGGAGCAATGCCTGTGATGGGAAAAACGGCATAGTCCCAATCGTTGTCGCCTCGTTGGTACCAACGGATGAACTTCAACTGGAAACGCGCTGTATCGTTGCGCAGAAAATATTGGGTTGAGTTGACGTGCCACGAACCTACAACTATCTTTTTGCCGGTTTGAAGGGGTGAGGGTTCAGCGTGTTCAATTACCCATTCTGTGGCCTCGCGCATTGAGTGATAATAGTAATCCATTTCATAGTTGGTAAAGGCATTTTTTGTGCCTCCAGCAAGCCCGTTAAAGTAGACATATTCATAGGGGTGGTTTTTGCAGATATGTTTCACCGGACCAATAAGCAGTATGGCTAATACGACATAACATAACACCTCCCATATCTTGGATATAGGTAGTTTGGATTTTGTGGTATCGTTGTCAGTGTCGCTGGAGGTCTTTGGCTCTTTAAATTTCTCGATGAGGGCGTTAAATCCCAATGCTGCAGATGCCACCATGGGAGGATATGCAAATAAACTGTGTCGCCACCCGCCATAGACATTAGCTTTGGTATATACTATCCATGCAACAGGGAAGATAAAACAGAAGTAGAGCATAGCATTCTCTATCCGTCTGAGTGGGTTTTCTTCGGTGCCACTTTTTTTGAATGCACCTAAGCAGGGATAGAGTATCCACCCTATAATCACGGCAATCGGAATGGTGGTGAGAATAAATTTGGGTGTATAGTACCAAGGCAACACATCGCTCCATACCATTTGTCCTTCATATACCTGGCGTAGGGCGATGGCAAATTTTGACATGGCGTGGTATGACTCAATACTGTTTTTAATGGGGGCCTCCATGGCATAGGGCCATAGGAGCAGCCCAGCAAAGAATCCGATGATGCAGATGGCTACTGCGTATATGAATGCGCGGAAGAGTCCACTCCAATCGTAGGAATGTTTGGGTCTTTTTGATGATGTGTTTTTAGATCCACTCTTGATATTGGGGGCATCAATACTATTGGACGTATATGCTCCGTTTCTGCGAGATATGGCCCATAGCAATCCCCATAGCCCAAAATAACCGATGATGATAAGACCACCGATACGGGTACTAATAGCCAGAGCCAATGAAAGGACAAGCATCACCATGGTAATTATCTTTGGATATCTTCGATCAGGATTGGATGCCTGTCTAAAAAACATCATTATGTAGTAGATGCTCATGATGACACCTGTGGCAAGAGGTATATCCTTGGGGTTGTTGAACGAGTGTCCAAGGAAACGTGGCGATAGAAACATAAGTAGCATTGCCAATACCCCGGCGCGCCATCCTCCAATGCGCCATGCAATAAGACCAACAAACAAGACGGTTAGCCAACCTAGAAATGCATTAGCCATATGGCGTGATGTGCTGATGTCCTCGATGTGAAATGTTTCGTTAACCCACGCCATTACCACATCGAATGAACAACCATAGTATTTCAAGTTCTGAAATGTCATGCAGGTGGTGTCCTGATGGTTGGTTTTGTAATAGTTAAGTACATTATACCCTTGGGGAATTTGGAATCCGTCCTCATCCCCGCTGTTCCCAGCGTCTCTACTCATGATGGGCATGAGGAAGAATAGTATGATGGCAAGGAAAATGAACCCCCAAAAGAAAGGGTTGTGTTTGTTTTCAGTAAAAAAACTTTTCATTTCGATATGATTTGAGATGGCTGATGTGGCTTGTGCTTTGTTATTTGTTGAATTTGTATCGTCTTTTGATTCGGAGCAATTCTATTGG
Source organism: uncultured Bacteroidota bacterium (assembly GCA_902766265.1). Taxonomy (GTDB): domain Bacteria; phylum Bacteroidota; class Bacteroidia; order Bacteroidales; family P3; genus Colimorpha. Next base: position 22,286 of record CACXCY010000222.1, on the reverse strand, counting down.
GGCTTTGAAAAAGTCACGGCTTTTTAGTTTGGAACCATCAATGTCAATCCATTGAAACAGTGGAAATTCATATATTTGTTCGCAGGCGTTTTTGTGTCCGTAGCGTTGTTGGTACCGTGCCAGCAGTTCTACATCAAATAACCATCTGGTAGAGAATGATTCTTGAAATATATTACGTACTACTTCAGTGGTGAACATTTTGGCTCCGCACTGGCTGTCGTACACCGGTAAATTGAGCATGATGGAAACGCATGTGGCAAAACAACGTCCTAGATAATGGCGCATCTTTTTGCGTTTGACCTTGGCCCCTAAGCGAAGCAGACGGGTTCCCATCACGATGTCGTATGTGTGCGGACTATTTGCATCAAGAGCTTGCCCTGCCATCCATTCGGCCATGCGCGGAATTTCAAAAAGGGGAGTAGCCAAGTCTGCATCCCAAAAAGCAATGTAGTCAGGTTTTATCCCACCGTCCATAATGGGCGTTTCTGCACCGTATAGCATGCCTTTGCGTACAGCTTCGGCTTTTCCTCCGTTAGGTTGGATGTCTAACAGATGCAGGTGAGGATGGCGGGTGCAGAGTTGTTGCAACACCTCAAGGGTATTGTCCCGGCTTCCATCGTTGGCAAAAAGGAATTCGATGTCTTCGTGCCTCTCGACAAACTGAACAAAGTCCTCCTGTCTCAGGCGTTCAGATTCGTTGTAGCAGGGAACTACGATGAGGATTTTCATGGCTGTTAGTATTGTAATTTTAGATGAAGGTTACTCAAATTTGTTTTTGTATGCTTTCAGAGTGTTCTGCAACAATGAAACGATAGTCAAAGGACCAACACCACCCGGCACGGGTGTCACCCAACTGCATTTGTTGTCAACTTCACTGTGTTTCACATCTCCAATTAGATGGAATCCGTTTTTTTTCGAGGCGTCGGGAATACGATGGATGCCAACATCAATCACGACCACATCGTCTTTCACCATGTCAGCAGTGATAAATTCAGGTTTACCGATGGCTACAATCAGGATGTCGGCTTGACGTGTGATATCTGATAGGTTCTTGGTCTGGCTGTGGCAGAGTGTGACGGTGCAATTTGCGTGTGCATTTTTGCGTGACATGAGGTTTGCAACAGGTGTGCCTACAATGTTGCTACGTCCTACCACTACGCAATGTTTTCCGGATGTCTCTATGTTGTAGCGTTCCAACAATGTGCAGATTCCCATCGGAGTGGCAGGAATGAATGCACTCTCATCCAGTACCATGCGTCCGATGTTGACAGGGGTGAAGCCGTCTACATCCTTGTTGGGAGATATTGCGTCTATTATGTGTTGTTCGTTGATCTGTTTTGGCAGAGGTAATTGTACGATAAAACCGTCAATCTCTTCATCTTTGTTGAGGAATTCTATGGTCTGTATTAAATCCTCTTCCTTGATATTGGCGGGGAAGCGATATACCGATGAGGTGAATCCCACCTCATGGCTTGCCTTCTCTTTGTTGGCTACATAAGTCATGCTGGCACCATCATCGCCCACCAATACGGCGGCAAGGTGTGGAGGACGTTTGCCATCGGCTGTGATGCGGCGTACCTCGTTAGCTATTTCGTCTTTAATTTGGGTGGCGGTGGCTTTGCCATCAAGTATTTGGAACATAGTATGGTTGTTTTTCGTGTGTTGACAAGAATGTTTCTTGATTATCTGTGGCGTTTCGGCATCATGGGCATTTTACCTTTGCCGTTGGAGACCATCTTCATCATTTTGCGGGTGTCCTCAAATTGCTTAATCAATCGGTTCACCTCTTGGATGGATCTGCCGCTGCCCGCCGCAATACGTTGTTTGCGGCTGCCGTTGAGACAGCTGGGGTTGCGGCGCTCATAAGGTGTCATGGATCCTATAATGGTCTCAATGGGCATAAAAGCGTCATCGTTAATTTCCACATCTTTGGTCAGTTTTGACATGCCAGGAATCATGCCTATCAGATCCTTCATATTACCCATTTTCTTAATCTGACCTATCTGTGCCAGAAAATCCTCGTAGTTGTATTCATTCTTGACTAGGCGTTTTTGTATCTTGCGGGCTTCTTCCTCGTCGTACTGTTCTTGGGCGCGTTCCACGAGAGACACCACATCGCCCATGCCGAGGATGCGGTTGGCCATACGGTCAGGGTGGAATACGTCAAGGGCATCCATCTTTTCGCCGATACCAATGAACTTGATAGGTTTCTTGACAGAGTAGCGTATCGTCAGTGCAGCACCACCACGTGCGTCGCCATCCAGTTTTGTCAGCACCACGCCGTCGTAGTCAATACGCTCGTTGAATGCTTTGGCAGTATTTACTGCGTCTTGTCCTGTCATGGAGTCCACTACGAAGAGTGTCTCCTGAGGTTGTAGCGCCTTTTTGAGCGCGGCAATCTCGCTCATCATTTCTTCGTCGACAGCCAGACGGCCTGCGGTATCTACGATGACCACATTGACACCCTTCAAGCGAGATTCTCGGATAGCGTCTTCTGCAATTTTCACAGGGTCAGTGACACCCATCTGTGCGAAAACAGGCACGCCAATCTGCTCGCCGAGTACTTGTAGTTGGTTGATGGCAGCGGGACGATATACGTCGCCAGCCACAAGCATTACGTTTTTGGCCTTCTTGGTTTTTAGGTAGTTGGCTAGTTTGGCGCTGAATGTTGTCTTGCCGGAGCCCTGTAGACCAGCAATGAGTACTACGGCAGGGCTGCCTTTGATGTTGATGTCGGCAGTTTCGCTGCCCATTAGTTTTGTCAGCTCGTCCTTGACAATCTTCACCATCATTTGCCCTGGCTCAACGCTCTGTATCACGTTATGTCCGAGAGCTTCGGCTTTTACTTTGTCAGTAAACTCTTTGGCAATTGGATAGCTCACGTCGGCATCCAGTAGTGCTTTTCGCACCTCCTTTACGGTCTCGGCCACGTTGATGTCGGTTATGGTGCCTTTGCCTCGCAGGGTGTGGAGCGCTTTTTCAATCTTGCTGCTTAAATTCTCAAACATTATTGTCGTTTATGTTTTGTATTCTTTTTGTTTTGGTTGAAGGTTCAGATGCTTATCGTCACACAATGTTTTGTTTATGTACTTTCGTTGAGATGCAAAGGTACGACTTTTTTTTGACATATTGCCGTGCCAAAAATCTTTTTTTTACTTGTAAAGAAACATTTTTGTCTTTTTGTCGTTAAACAGAGAAATTAGAGAAACCCAGATTAGCAAACAATGTTATTATGCGTCAATTAAAAATAACCCATTCCATCACCAACCGAGACATCAAGTCGCTTGACAAATACCTGCAAGACATCTGCAGTGAGGAGTTGCTTACTCCGGAAGAGGAGGTGCAACTTGCACAGCGTATTAGACAGGGTGACCAGGCCGCTCTTGACAAACTGACCAAGGCCAATCTGCGTTTTGTTGTTTCGGTGGCAAAGCAATATCAGAATCAGGGTCTCAGTCTCCCCGACCTTATCAATGAAGGCAACGTAGGTCTTATCAAGGCCGCCAAGCGTTTCGACGAGACTCGTGGCTTTAAGTTCATATCTTATGCGGTGTGGTGGATTCGCCAGAGCATTCTCCAGGCCATCGCCGAGAACAGCCGTATTGTGCGTCTACCTTCCAACCAATTGGGCGCGTTGAACAAGCTGAAGAAGTACATGTCCCAGCTGGAGCAGAAGCTGGAGCGAGTCCCTTCGGAAGAGGAATTGGCCGAGATGTTGGATATGCCAGAGGACAAGGTCAAGAGTATATTGGGCATTTCCAGCCGCCATATCTCCATTGATGCTCCGCTGGTGGCGGATGAGGACGTGAACTATGTCGACGTGCTTCCCAACGAGGATACGCCGCCCACTGATGCGTCGCTTATGCAGGAGTCGCTGGCTCTCGAAGTGGAGCATTCGCTCTCTACGCTGACCGAATATGAGCGTGAGGTTATCAAGATGTATTTCGGTATCGGCATTCCTTACGCCCTCAGTTTGGACGAGATAGCCATGAAGTTTGGCCTTACCCGTGAGCGTGTGCGCCAAATCAAGGAAAAGGGTATCAAGCGTCTCAAGCAGAGTTCGAAGAGCAAGCACTTGCTGGCATATCTGTAGTGAATGAGCTTCCTTGGCGAGCAACCGAAGGTGTAAAGTGCCGGTGTCATGTCGCTTTGCACCTTTTTTATTACCAGCGAGGGTATCCTTCCGATATCGTCACCTACGACAGAACTGTTTTCCCTCAGACCTGAACGGGTATTCCCCTAACCAACCAATAATCTCCCGATGGATATTATCTGCAAATATTTCCCCAACCTCACTCCGCGCCAACAGGAGCAGTTTGCGGCCATGCCCGCTTTGTATGACAGCTGGAATGCAAAGATAAACGTTATCTCCCGCAAGGATATGGAGCATTTCATGGAACACCATGTCCTCCATTCCCTGGCTATCGCCAAGGTGCAGCCCCTCAAAAGCATGGCGGAGATTCTTGATGTGGGTACGGGCGGAGGATTCCCTGGCATCCCGTTGGCCATACTCTTTCCCGAAGCTCGTTTCCGGCTGGTCGACTCGGTGGGCAAGAAAATCAAGGTGGTGCAGGACGCGGTGCGGCAGCTCGACCTTCAGAATGTGAGTGTTGAGCAGGCGCGTGTGGAGTCGATGAGGGCTTCCGACTTTGATTTCATTGTCAGTCGTGCCGTCACTGATTTGCCCCAGTTTGTGGGGTGGGTGAGGGGCAAGGTCTCCGACGTGCAGTACCACAAGCTCCACAACGGCATTCTCTATCTCAAAGGCGGCGACCTGACGGCAGAGCTCGCACCGCTCAGTAAGCATGTCCGTACATTCAATATCAGCGATTTCTTCGAAGAGGAGTATTTCCAGACCAAACAGGTAGTGCATATCCCGATGTAGTGTCGGCTCTGCTCGTCGCCCCCTCTTTTTCTTCAGCCCGAACAGGGAGGCCTAGTAACGGTTTCTGGGCAACTCTTGTCATGTTGCGTTCCGAGCTCCATAGTGGTTTTGGGATGCAACCTCATCCTGGTACCCCCTCAATATATAATACAATATATAGTATGGCAGACAGAGAATACTCGGGTGCTTCCTGTTTTTGATAGTGTTGGGCAATTTTCCCCGTATGTTGGCGTTATAAGGTCGTAAATGATGAAGTAATGATATTTAGTTCTGTTAATAGTGAACAAAGGGAATGTACCGTGGGGTGGATGTATGATGGCGATGTTCCAGACATGGAAAATGAGGCGGTGACGTTCCATGAGGTACTCAGGGCACCGTAACATCTACATTCAGGGTGTGAATGGGATTGGCTGTTGGGCATTGTATTTGATTAGTCCGACGGTATTTGCCGCTTTGGTCAGCCAGTCCGCTATGTTCAATTATTAACGGATTTACCAATGCAAAATAGATTTATATTGGCGATACTCGCAATGAGTATGGCCAGTGCCGTAACGGCACAAAACGCGTTTACTCTCCGCGGGACCCTGATGGACGCTAAAGGTGAGGCGTTACCTTTCGCGAACTGCGTGCTTTTGCAGCAGAGCGACAGTGCATTTGCCTATGGGACTACAAGTGACTTCGACGGCGTGTTCTCGTTGGCGGGTGTCACGCAGGGCATATATATACTGAGGATAACCGCCGTCGGTCACGAGACTTGGTGGCAGGACATCTCTGTTGTGCGTGACACGAATTTAGGTGCTATTGAGATTGCCGACAATGCGACGGCGCTGAAGGAGGTGCAAGTCACTGCCAGCCGACCGCTCTATAGTGCCGACGGCGAGAAGGTGTTCTACAACGTGAGCGACGACCCCAGCGTGCAGAGCGGCAACGCTGTCGATGCGTTGCAGAATGCCCCAGGTGTGGAGGTGGACGCCGAAGGCAACATCAAGTACCGTGGAGGTGCGGAGGTGACTATATGGATTAACGACAAACCGTCGCACCTTAAGACCGAAGGACTGAAACAGTACCTTAAGTCATTACCCGCTGGCACGTTGCAGCGCATCGAGGTCATTGCCCACCCTTCGGCAAAGTACCACACGAAGAACTGTGTCATCAACATTGTCACCACTGCCAAGGTGAAGCGCAATGAACTGTTCTGTCTCGGGCTGAACGCCAACACCCGTCCGCAGGCGGAGCCGTGGGGGGATTATGTGTGGGCGAACGAGAAGGTGCGCTTTAATCTCTTTGTGAGTGGTAACTATGACAGTTACGATGGTTCCACGAGTAACGAGAGCCATCTGCTGGCACCCGACAGCACGCTCTCGTCCGTTGTCTCAACGAAAGGACATAGTGCAAACCGCACGCTTAACGGCAACTTTGGTCTGGATTTCGACTACAATATAGACTCTAACACATTGGTCAACCTTTGGCTGTGGACTACTGCCTCACACGACAGCGCAAGTCTAAGCTCTCGCACCGAGCGCACGGAGTTTATCCATGGTCCGGGCCGTTATTTCTACAATGAGATGCGTCGCAGTGCCGATGCAATGACTGATATTGCCTTTGGTGTGATGCTGGAGAAGAAACTTGACACTCTCGGTGGTATGCTCTATCTGGACTATACCGGCACTTTGACGCACAGTCGCTCATACAGTCACTCTTGGCGGCGGCACGATAGTATCGCGTCTCTCGATTTTGACCGTTGCCTGACGGGTTCAAATCCCACGCAGTGGCACGGTGTTATGGCTGATGTTGCGCTGCCTTATAGCAAGCACGGTGAGGTGGACTTGGGCCTCATGGCCAGCATTGTGTCAGAACGCAAAGGTGTTGATGCCACCGATGGCGGCTTTGTCGACTCGCTGCGTAGCTACACTTTCTCCAATGCTACCAGTGAGCTGTCGGTCTATGCTGGTGCAGAACATCACTTTGGGCATCTCACCCTCGGTGCTTCGCTGTCGATGGACCACGCCTGGTACGACCTTGACTACAGTCATGTTGACAGTGGCGATGTACGCAAACACTGTCTCACCTTCAGTCCTACCATCCACGCTTCGTATAGCACCGAATCGATGCACAACTTTACCTTTAGCTACACCCACCATGTTGCGCCGCCCACGGCCACGCAGCTTTCGCGTTTCACTGTCTACGGGTACGATGGCTACTCTATCGGCAACCCTGGGTTGAAAAATGGTTATGCCGACAAGTTGGAACTGGGGTGGGAGCGCTACTTCGACCACCTTGGCAGCATCGGGCTCAGTGCATGGCTCAGCGCCGACCGCGACAGGACGGGGACTCTTGCCGATGTGGCTTTTTGCGACCGCTTCGGGCGTATTGTGGCCTATAGCGAACCATTCAATATCGGCACTGCACGGCTGGGCGGTATCTCGCTCAACACTACACTGCGGCCTGCCGACTTCATGAACATCCGTTTCTATGCCAACCTTTTCGACGACTACTATCGTGTCCAGTATCGCCCTGGCATGTGGAAGGAAAGCGAGCTGCTCTGCTACTCGTTGCGACTCAACTTCTGGGCAAAGGTTCTCGAACATGGAGGATGGTTTGAAGGCCTGCAGCTCTTCGCCAATGTTCTCTGTCGTAGCCGCACGCAGACCCTGTTGGCTGAGGTTGACCCCTATTTCTCACTTGACTGCGGAGTGAGCACCGACCTCTTCGGCCGTCGCATGTCGCTGTTCCTCAACGTAGCGGATGTGTTCGGCACCGTCCGTACAGGTGCTTCCAGCGTCAATCCCTACATTTCCTCAGTCAGTGAGAGCACTACCGAGAGCCAGTACATCAGCTTTGGGCTCACCTGGCGTCTTGGACGCACCGAGATGGAGTCTCGGCAGACTACTGGCAAGAAATCCTCCCGTCGCAAGACCGGCCGTTAGTGCCCCCATTGGTGATAATACCCATGATTGTTTGCGCTATCCATGTGGTCGTCCTTCTTGATGAAGCCCAAAGTCTCACACTAGTGAGACAAAGTGTCTCACTAATATGAAACAAAGTGTCTAACTAGTGTGAAACAAAGTGTCTCATTAGTATGAGACAATGTGGAACACTCAAATATGTATGGCTCAGCTTAATCGTAAGGCCGCCAAAACAAGCAAAAAGCGGGTGCCCCGATGGGGGACACCCGCTTCTGATTTTGCCGTGACGGAGGGTTATATCATGGAGACGCTCCGCTTGATGAAGTTGGTCAGTGCCTCGCCTTTCAGCAGGCCGTTACTCAGCAGGGCGAGGTCGGCCAACTGGTGCACCAGCTGCTTCTGCTTGTCGGCGTCCTCCTCCTTGAGCACGCGTTCCACCAGCGGGTTGTTCACGTTGACCACTAGGTTGTAGCTCTCGGGCAGCTCGCCGTAGAATCCCATGCCGCCGCCGCTGGTCTGGCTCATCTCCTTGTAGCGGCGCATAAACTCGCTCTGGGTAATGAGCATCGGCTGCTCGTCGGCTTCCAGACTCTCTAGCACGACGGTGTATTTCTGCTTGTCGACTTCGCCTTCGATGATGGGTTTGAGTTTCTCCTGGTCTTCCTTGCTCATCTTTTCAGGGATGGTGTCGTCGTGGGGGATGAGTTTCTCCACCACGTCGCTGTCCACCCGCACAAAGCGTGTCTTCTCAATCTTCTGCTCCAGCAGGTTGACAAAGTGGGAGTTCAACACGCTGTCCATCAGCAGCACGTCGTAGCCCTTGGCTTTGGCCTGGGCGATGTAGCTGTGCTGCTCCTCGGCGTCGGAGGCGTAGAGGTAGACCACGTTCTTGTCCTTGTCCGTCTGCAGTGGGGCAATCTTCTCGCGGTACTCGTCAAGCGGGAAGTACGTGCCTTCGGTGTTCTTCAGGAGAGTGAACTTCAGGCCACGCTCGCAGAACTTCTCTTCCGTCAGCATGCCGTATTCGACGAATATCTTGATGTCGTCCCATTTCGACTCGAAATCCTCGCGACCGTTCTTGAACATGTCCTCCAGCTTGTCGGCCACCTTCTTGCTGATATGCTGCGAGATTTTCTTCACGTTACTGTCGCTCTGCAGATAGCTGCGGCTGACATTCAGCGGGATGTCGGGCGAGTCGAGCACACCGTGCAACAGCATCAGGTATTCGGGCACCACGCCCTCCACCGAATCGGTGACAAACACCTGGTTGCAGTAGAGCTGTATCTTGTTGCGGTTGGGGTCGATGGTCTTGCGCACCTTCGGGAAATAGAGGATGCCCGTCAGGTTGAAAGGGTAGTCCACATTGAGGTGAATCTGGAACAGTGGGTCCTCGAAGTTCATCGGGTAGAGCTCGTGGTAGAACTTCTTGTAGTCCTCGTCTGTCAAGTCGGCAGGTTTTTGTCGCCAGGCAGGGTTGGTGTTGTTGATGATGCGCGGCTGCTTCTTCTCCACTCTCTCAATATGGCCGTCCTTGTCCTTCACGGGGTTGCCGTCCTTGTCCAGCTTGTCTTCCCACTTGCTCTCGTCGCCGAAGCGGATGGGTACAGGCATGAAACGGCAGTATTTCTTCAGCAGCTGCAGGATGGTCTGCTCGTCAAGGAACTCCTTGCAGTCGTCGCTGATATGGAGGATAATCTCCGTGCCGCGGTCGCTCTTCTTGCATTCCTTCATCTCGTAGGCCGGCGAGCCGTCGCAGCTCCAGTGTTGTGCAGGAGCATCTTGGTACGACTTGGTCTTGATTTCCACCTTGTCGGCCACCATGAAGGCCGAATAGAATCCCAGACCGAAGTGGCCAATCAGATTCTCGCCGGCGTCCTTGTATTTGTCCAGAAACTCCTGGGCTCCGGAGAAAGCTATCTGCGTGATGTATTTCTCTATCTCCTCGGCCGTCATGCCGATGCCGTGGTCGGTTACGATAAGCTTGCCTTTCTCAATCTTCACTTCCACAGTAAGGTCGCCCAAGTCACCCTCCACCTTGCCCATCGAAGAGAGAGTCTTCAGCTTCTGGGTGGCATCGATGGCATTGCTCACCAATTCGCGGAGGAAGATTTCATGATCCGAATAAAGGAATTTCTTGATGACCGGGAAGATGTTCTCGGTTTGTACATTGATATTGCCTTTCATATGCGTTGATGTTTTTTTTGTTTGCGTTTAGGGGACGGCAACCCGTCGAGCTATACAATATATATTGTGGCATGAAAAAACAATGCCAAAGAGACAGGAGGTGACATTTTGTCACCCTTTTGGCTTAAATCGCCGCCTGACAACGGATGCGGCTTGAAGAAACTTGGCAGAGGATCACTCTTTGGAATGCTCCTCACCGCCGTCTTCCTTGCGCTTCTTCACGCGGTTCTCAAAACCTTTGAGCACCCAGTTGATGAAAAGGATAAAGGCGACGGCTATAGCAGCTTGCAGCCACATGCCGTAGCCGCAGAGGCATCCCACCGCGGCGGCACACCAGATGGTGGCTGCCGAGCTAAGGCCACGGATGTTGGCACCGTCTTTCAGGATGACACCGGCACCAAGAAATCCGATGCCAGTGACCACCTGCGACAGGACGCGCAGGTTATCGTTGTTTACGGGTCCGCCTCCCAGACGGGCATCGGCGATGACCGCCTCCGAGATAAGAATGAAGATGCAGGCACCTACGGCTACCAGCGAATTGGTGGTGAGTCCGGCCTTGCGCTGTTTGAACTCACGCTCGGCTCCTATCAGAATGCCACCCGCCAGGGCGCAGAGCAGTCGGAATATGAATGTTGTGATTTCCATTATTCTTTGCCAGATAAAACGACCACTATCTCACCTTTGACCTCTTTTTGTTGGAAGTGGGTAAGGACTTCTGTGAGTGAACCACGCACCGTCTCGGCGTGAAGTTTGCTGATTTCGCGGCTCACGGATACTTGTCTCCCCCCGCCGACTGTCTCGGTGAGGGCTTCCAGTAGCTTGACCAGGCGGAAGGGTGACTCGTATATGATGGCTGTTCGCTGCTCGTCACAGAGTTCTCGTATAGCTGTCTGTCGCCCCTTTTTGTGAGGCAGGAAACCCACGAAGACGAACTGGTCGCATGGCAACCCTGACTCGATTAGTGCGGGCACAAAAGCGGTGGCTCCCGGTAGGCACTCCACATCGACACCCTCTTTGACGGCTTCGCGCACCACGAGAAAACCGGGGTCGCTGATGCCAGGTGTGCCGGCGTCGGTGACCAACGCAATATTCTTGCCACTTTTCAGCATATCAATAATAGATGTCACTCTCTGGTGCTCGTTGAAAATGTGGTAGGACTGCATGGGTGTGGAAATGCCGTAATGCTGCATCAGAGTGCGCGACGTGCGTGTGTCCTCAGCCAAGATGAGGTCGGCGTTTTTCAGCACCTCAACGGCACGATAGGTCATATCGCCAAGATTGCCTACAGGGGTCGGTACGAGATAGAGTTTCAAAGTGGAGATTACTAAACGTTTGTCATTTCATAATATCGGTGGCGATACCTACAATACGTATATGCCACCACATGCAAACGGCAGGGAGTTACTCCTGCCGTCAAGGTTTGAGCGATAGAAAGCTGAGTATTGTCGCGTATGGGCGGCGGGCACTCAGCTTTCTATTCTCAATAGAGGATGATTACTCCTCGAAATCGTCGGGGATTTCAAGGTCGTGGAATACATTGACCACATCATCGTCCTCTTCGAGCATGTCGATAATCTTGAGGACTTTGCGCGTGGATTCGGCATCGAGGGAACGTGTGGCGTTGGGGATGCGCTGCAACTCGGCAGATTCGCAGTCAATCTTCATCTCCTCAAGCATCTTGACCATGTTGCCGAAGTCTTCGTAGGCGGTGTAGAGGGTGATGTAGTCGTCATCCACCTCCATCTCTTCGAGGCCGCCGTCGATGAGGTTCATCTCCATTTCGTCGGTATCCATCTCTGGTTTGCGCGGGATGGTGAAGACACCTTTGCGGGTGAAGAGGAAACTGAGACTGCCGTTCTGATCCATGGTGCCACCCATCTTGTTCATAATACTGCGTACGTTGGCGACGGTGCGCATGTTGTTGTCGGTAAGGGTCTCAATAAAGAGGGCGATGCCGTGGGGGGCGTGGCACTCGAAGGTCACTTCCTGCATGACGGCAGCGTTCTTGTCGCTGGCCTTGTTAATGGCACGCATCAAGGTGTCCTTGGGCATGTTGCAGCCACGGGCATTCTGCACGAGCAGACGCAAGCGGGGGTTGCCGTCAGGGTCGGGACCGCCTTCGCGAACGGCGACGGCTACTTCTTTCAGAATCTTGGAATACTGTTTGGAGCGCTTGGCATCGGCTGCGCCTTTGGCTCTCTTAATCTTTGACCATTTGTTATGTCCTGACATAGTGTTGGTAAATTAATTTGTTTATATTGATTATTGCTTAGATTTCAATTGTTTTTGGCTATATCTTGAAACGGATGTAGGTGATGGGCTTTCCTTCCTTGAGGTATCCGCTCTCGTAGAAGGTCTGTACCGAGAGGGCATCGTCAATGTCGGCCGACACAGGTGCGGTAGTGGATTGTGCGCCGTAAAGGTTGTCGGTGGCAAAGTCGACGCTGTATCCGCCAGCAGGGATGACTTCGTTGAGGGTATATTCGTATAGTTCTTGCGAATCGGTTTTGAGGTGCAGCGTAGTGGACGGACGGGCAATGCGTTTGTAGAGGGAGAGGAATCGTTCGCTGGTCAGGCGTTTGTTGGGCTTCTTGGGTTGTGGGTCGGGGAAGGTAACCCATATTTCGGAAACCTCGTCTGCGGCAAACATCATATCTATCATCTCTATCCGTGTACGGATGAATGCCACGTTATGCATTTGTTCCTCGTTGCTCGTTTTGGCGCCGCGCCAAAGACGTGCTCCCTTGATGTCCACGCCTATGTAGTTCTTGTTGGCGTTGCGTTGAGCCAGCGCTACTGTGTAGTCGCCCTTGCCGCACCCCAGTTCGAGCACTATCGGGTTGTCGTTGCCGAAGTATTCGCTCCAGCGGCCGCGCCACTCAAAGCCCTCCTGTCGGAGGTAGTCGTACGACACCTGGAACAGGTTGGGAAAGGTGAGGTTCTCGGCGAAACGCTGTAGTTTATGTTTGGGCACGGGTAGGGGTGTTATGGATTAGTGTGGGGTTCTTCGTTATTTGCTGAACTGTTTGATGCTGATGTCGCCTTTGTACCACTCTTTGATGTGGCGGTAGAGGGCCTCGGCCTTCGTGCGTGTTTCAGCGCTGCCCATGCTGACGTAGTAGCCGTGCTGTATCTCGATGATGTAGGCGTCGCATCCCTGTTTCTTGAGTTGTGTGGCCATACGGTCGGCGTTGGTCTTGTTGACGAAGAAGCCGGCAATGATGTCAAAGCCGCGTTTGGACTTGTTGCTGTAGGAGGCCTGCAGCACGGGGGCTTTTTCCACGGGAGCGCGCGGCGTTACGGCATCGGGTTGGAGGTTGTTGGCGTCGATGACTTCTTGCAACAACTGGCGGAGTACTGTCTGATCCATCAGCTCGGTTTGCACCACCACTTTGCGATTCTCGCCTTTGCGCGATTTGAGCACATCGGCGCAGTATTCGTGGATGTAGTCGTTGTAGGGCAGGAAGCGCTGTACGAAGTAGGCATCCGTGGAGAGCAGTTCGCCGAGACGCTCGCCAGCATAGTCGCTCACGCGTTTCATCAACAGGTTGGTGGCGCTGCTGTAGCGTTGCGTACGGGCGTAGTTGGCGATGTAGTCGCGCATATAGTTGACCAAACTGGATTGGCATCCCGCTACATCGGCATCGCTGAACTCGATAAGGTCGCTGTTGAAGGTGAACATATTGGTTTTGCTCATGTCGATGCAGCTCTTGGCGGCTGGCTGACTCTCGGTGGCCGTCGTTTTGGCGGGCTCGGCCTCTGCGGGCTCGGTAGTTTCTGCTTGAGACGGCACCTCTGCTTGTGCGGTGGGCTCTTCGGCAGCGGGTTCACTTGTGGGCTCTTCGGTAACGGGTTCCGCGGTGGCGGCTTGTTCACCTCCGTCGGATACGATGCCTTCGGAGTCGGTCACCATCTCCTCGATGTTGATGGGCTTGGCCTGTTTGGGTTGGTAGATGCGGAAATAGTAATAGCAGGCAGCACCCAACAGGAGCACTAGGATGATGAGGATGATGGGCCAAACCTTCCTCTTTACCGTTACTTTCATAGCGGTGTCGAATGTGTTCTCTTGCTGCATTTCTTCTAACTGACGGAGGCCGTCGAGTTGTGACGATTCTTCGGGTGTATTCATGATTTTAGATATTTCGCTCTCGGATTGTGTTTCGGGATTGATGGTGGGTTCTACGGTAGGTTCAGGTTCTGGAGTGGGTTCGGGCTCGGGTTCGGCGATTATTTCCGGCTCGGGTTCAGGAATTATTTCCGGTTCGGGTTCGGGTTCTGGCTCGGGAATGAGTTCCGGCTCAGGTTCCGAAATGGGCTCGGGTTCGGGTTCCGGCTCTGGCATAGGTTCGGGAGCAGGAGCAGGTTCGGGTATGGGTTCGGGCTCGGGCTCTGTGATGGCGGGCGGTTCCTGTTCGAAGGCGGCGAAGGGGTCGTTGGTGTTGCCCACGATGTCGATATACTCCACGTCTTCGATGGGTTGCATGGCGGGATTGTCGCCCGTGAGCGACTCGGCGGCGGCGCTGAAGGTGTAGCCGTCGGCATTCTTGGTGATGGTGCCTACGCCGGGGAACTCATGTGTGCCATTCTGTTCCAGCTTGCGTTTGAGGGCGTCGACATAGTTGCGCCATATCTGGTCACCGGTGGCAATGCTGACGCACTCTTTGTCGGCTATGTACTGTGCCATGTTGCTGCCGCCGTGTTGGGTGGTGCTGAACTCTACGCGTTGTTGTGTGGGGTAGAAGGTGGATGTTGCTCTGTCCAGGTGGGCAGGAACCTCTTTGGGGATGATGCTTCCCACGCCAGGAATGTCAACGATTTTCCCTTGTCTCAAAAATTCGGCAATCTGTTCGGTTATATTCATGAGTGCTTGTGTTTTTCGTTATGCTCACGGGGGTGAGTGCTATTGTTCCATTTGCAGTTTGGCGAGGTCTTCGGGGGTGTCCACGCCTATGTTTTCGGCATCGGTCTCTCGCACGGCGATGCGGTATCCGTTCTCTATCCAGCGCAGTTGTTCGAGCGATTCGCAGGTCTCCAACTGACTCTGGGGCAGGCGCACCACCTGTTGCAGCACCTCGCGGCGGAAGGCGTAGATGCCTATGTGTTTGTAGAACTTGTGGTGTTGCAGCCATTCGTCGTCGGCCTTGCCTCTGACGAACGGAATCGGGTTGCGGCTGAAGTAGATGGCGTTGCCTTTGAGGTCGTCGACCACTTTGACGACGTTGGGCGAGAAGAGGTCGTCGGCCGAGGTGATTTCTTTCTTGAGGGTGGCTATCTGCACCGAGGGGTCGTCGAAGCAGGAGGCCAGCAACTCTATCTGGGTATGTTCCACGCGGGGCTCGTCGCCCTGCACGTTGACTATCACGTCGGCGTCGCTGTCCATGCGGTCGAGCACTTCGCCACAGCGGTCGGTGCCGCTGCGGTGGGTGGATGCCGTCATCATGGCGCGTCCGCCGAAGCCGAGCACGGTGTCGAAGATGCGCGTGTCGTCGGTGGCCACCACGGCGTCCGAGATAACGCTGATGCGGCTCACGCCTTCCCACACCCATTGTATCATGGGACGTCCTGCTATCAACGCCAGCGGCTTGCCCGGAAAGCGGATGGAGGCGTAGCGTGCGGGAATGACGGCCAGTACTTTCATGATGGGTGGGGTGTGTGTCGTTCGGTGGTGTGGTGGTTTAGAAGAGTCCGTTGAATTCGGCGTCAATCTTGTTGATGACCACGCCGAGGTCTTCGGGCGACTCGGCAAAGTTGAGGTCTTCAACGTCGATGACGAGCAACTTGCCTTTGCCCGAGGTGTTTATCTGCTCCTCGTATTCCTCGATCCATTTCTCGTAGCGGTCGTTCAAGCTGGTGAGGTAGTCGAGGCGGATGGAGTTCTCGTAGTCGCGGCCGCGTTTCTGTATCTGCCGTATGAGCGACGGCACGTCGGCGCGGAGGTATATCAGCAGGTCGGGCGGCTCCAGGAAGGAGAGCAGCAACTCGAACAGCGCCAGGTAGGTGTCGTAGTCGCGCGAGTTCATCAGCCCCATGGCTTGCAGGTTGGGGGCGAAGATGTAGGCATCCTCGTAGAGGGTGCGGTCCTGGATAAAGTCGCGCCCCGTGCGCTTGATGTCGAGCGTCTGTTTGAAACGCGTGTAGAGGAAATAGATTTGCAGATTGAAGCTCCAGCGGCGCATGTCCTCGTAGAAGCTGTTGATATACGGATTGTTGTCCACAGACTCAAAGAGGCCCTCGTAGCCGTAGTGCTTGCACAGCTGCTTGGTGAGAGTCGTCTTGCCCGAACCGATGTTTCCTGCGATAGCTATATGCATAGTTCTATAATTATTACAACTTACCAATACCGCCGTTTTCTACCGTTGATAATCCCCATTCAAGCTGTTGTGGCTTGATACATAGGAATATAACTATACGACGATACAAATTATTAAAAGGCAAATATACGAAATTATTTGAATTGGGCGAAAAAAATCACGCCGCAAAAACCGCCTGTGAAATGTAGAACGTGAAAAGCACTCGCGCGCCCCATCCGAAGGCACGATTTGGGGTCGACTTTAAGTTAGAGTAAAGTTAGAGTTAGGTTAGAGTTAGGTTAGAGTTAGAAATCGGCCACCCCTCACCCCGAGGCAAACCCTAAAAAAAGTTAAAGCCAACTCAGACAAGGGTCCCATAACTCAGAGGAAACCCAGAGGCAACTCAGAGGTGACTCAGAGGCGGACGCCATCCGGACGCGAGGCAAACCCAACCCGAAGCAGAGGCAACCCATAGGCACAGTAGGCAAAGATATTATGTCAATTAGCAAGAAATTACAGCTAAAAGGTACTAAAAATCCTGCAGGTTAGGGTAAATCCCCATACTTTTGCACAAGCCAAAGCGGCGACCTTGTTCATAAAAATAGCCGCCCCTTCTGCAAAAAATATAAAAAGATAGTATATTTGCATTCTATAGCGATATTGGAGAAACTATATAGACGCCTGAACAACAGAAAGAAGACCATAGCACCCACACCATCGGCCCCATGAAAAAGCACCTTGCCATACTACTGCTCTTGGCTCTCGGCTCAGGGGTATTCGCACAGAATATCACCCACTATGAGCTGACTTCGGGCTATTGTGGCAACGCATACATGCTTCCCTCCATGGGCGCCTATGTGCAGAGTGCCAGCGTCAACGGCACCTATCCCTCCGGCGAGGACTGCTACCTGACCGTCTGCGGCACCTGCACCGCTCCCGTCCGCTTGAGCATCACCTTCGAGCATTTTGACTTGGCCGCTACCGACACACTCTACATCTACGACGGCGGCAGCACGGCAGCCCCCATGCTCTACTGCGGCAACAACTCGTTCAACGCACCAAACTCGCTCATCGTCTACGCCACCGCCGCCAACACCGAGGGCTGTCTCACCATACGCTTCGTCAGCCATTCGTCCAACGGCACGGGATTCCTCCTCCTGGCCGATTGCATGTTCCCCTGCGAAGTCAGCTCACCCGCTATCGACGACGTATTCTACAAAGTGCGCAACGGCAACATCGTCGATACGGGACGCCTGCGCAGCTATACGGAGATAGACACCACCCTCAACAGCGACGGCACCATAAGCTTTGACACCAACGTCTACCGCGCCGCCAACATCTGTCTCGGCGAGCAAATACGCCTGCGCGCAAGCGCCACCTATACCCATCGGCACGGCGTCTATACCCCGAGCGACGCCACCACCAAGTATCGCTGGAGCTTCGGTAACGGCGACAGTTTGGTGGGCTTGAACCAGCGAACGGCCACGATATCCTATAACGCCATCAACTGCTACTTTGTCAACCTTACGCTTACCGACACCATGGGGTGCCTCTCGTCCACGAACGAACAGGTGCGCGTGCGCCTCTCCTCCAATCCCATACGCACCATCACCCCCTTGTCGGTCCTCTGCGGAAACGACACCCTTCGGTTGAATGTGGGCTATAGCCCCAACTCGCAAATCACGTTGCACTCCATCTTCTCGGAGTCGGGCTCGCAGAGCAATTCGGTCAAGACCTTTATCCCCGACGGCCCCAACTGCGAGGTGCAATGTTATTCGGCGCCAGTAACCTTCACGGACTTCCCCAACGGCCGCACCGTGCAGTCGGCTGGCGACATCTGCTCCATTTGCGTCAACTACGAGCATTCCTTCATGGGCGACTACAAACTCTCCATCATCTGCCCCACCGGACGCACGGCTGTGCTGAAATACAAGGATGCGGCCAGCGGCATCCCCGAAGGGGGGTATGGTGGTGCAGAGACCTTCACGGGCTATCCCTATGGCGGAACCGAGCATGATGTCTACGACGGAGGTGACGGCCAGTACTGCGACTCCGTCTACAATATGTTCGGCGTGGGGTTGGATTACTGCTTCTCCCGCAACAGCGGCTATCAGCTGGTCCCCCCCAGTCTTAACGGCGGCAACAGCTATTTCGGCAACGAGAACGGCTATGTGGATTGTGTCACCTATACTTTCCCACCCATCCCTGCGGGATATGCCCGCGCCGGCTCCGCACCGCCGGAACCTTGCACCTTCAACACGCGCCATCCTTCCAACAAGGCCACCAAAAGCGACTATTACCTCCCAGCCGACGACCTCTCGCAACTGGTGGGGTGCCCCCTCAACGGCACTTGGCAGATACAGTTGTGCGACTATTGGGGTATCGACAACGGATGGGTGTTCAATTGGTCGCTCGACATCTGCAACATCGTCTACAATACCGAGTGCAGATACCAGGTGGGCATAGACTCTATCCTATGGCAACTCGACCCTTCAGTCATCTCGACCAACGGACGCCCGGGGATCAACATAACCACCCACGACAGCACAGCCGTTATCACCGTTCGCGACACTTCTGGTGTCTTCTCCCTGAATGCCATCATCATGGATGAGTTCGGATGCCAATGGGATACCTCCATTACATTCATTGCCCACCTCGGTATTAGCGACACTACGGTGGCTACCGCATGCGACAGTTATGTATGGCAGGGAACGACCTATTACTCCTCCACCTTCGCCAGCCGACGCTACCAAACATCTTACGGATGTGACTCATCCTACTTCCTGCGCCTGCAACTGCAATACAGCACCTCGACTGCCGACACTCAGCTGTATTGCGACAGCTTCTATTGGGACGCGACTGGAAAAACCTATACGGAAAGTACTATCGACACTTTCTTCACCCAAACCACTCTGGGATGCGACTCCACCGTGATTCTCCATCTCGGCATCGTCAGCCCTCACGACTCCACATTCTCCGACACACTCTGCGCGGGCAGCGAATACTCCTTTGCAGGTCGCACACTCACATTGGGCGGCTTCTATTGCGACACCATACACTCTATGGTGGCGCCTTACTGCGACTCCGTCATCACGCTTTATCTTACTGAGTTGTATCCGCCCTATCTCAATGTGACCGATATGTACTCCTGCCGTCCACCACAGCGGATGCTGCACGTCAGCACATCGGTGGAGTACGTCAACTGGTCGTCTTCGCCACGTGATACATCGCTTATCGGGCAGGAACACAACCGCGACATCATCGTGCGTCCCAACGAAACCACCACCTATACCGTGCTTGTTGATTATAACGACCGTAACACCTGCCCCAGTACGGCGACGCTCACATTCGACCCTGTGCACCCGCCAGTGGCCACCATAGAGGCCAACCCTCGCAACCTCACCGAAGAACGCCTCTCCTTTGTGGCCAACGACATCAGCCCTTACGGCGAGGAACGCTATTGGTTCCTTGACGGCGAATATTGGTCGGATCAGATACATATACGCCACACGGTGGATCGTGAGACCGACTCCGTTCAATTACGCCTCGATGTCTACAACCGCCAATGTGCCGATACCGCATACCTGACCCTCCACATGCTCCGCGACCGCCTGTTTACTCCCAACGTCTTTACTCCTGGACAGAACGTCAACAACCGCTTCTACGTCAAGTGCCATGATATCGACCGCTACGAGATTACCATATACACCCGCCAAGGTGCAAAGGTATACTCTTCCACCGATATGGACGAGGGATGGGATGGTACCTCCAGCGGAAGCCCCTGCCCACAAGGCGTCTATACCTATATCATCGACTACGCCACCAAAGCCGACCCGCGCAACCCCGTTCAAAAGCGAGGTACCGTGCTCCTGCTGCGTTAAGTTACAATCTAATATGATACCAAACCCAGCATAGATAGCCGCAATACCCAATACCTTCCAATTACAATGCGGCTCATACATTATTGAAGCAAAGAAAAAATACAACATAATATGTCACTAATCAAATCTATATCAGGCATCAGAGGCACCATAGGTGGCCATGCTGGCGACGGATTGTCGCCCATCGATGTCGTGAAATTTACTGCTGCTTTCGCAACTTTCCTCCAACGTAGCAACAACAAACGTCTCACTCTCGCCGTAGGGCGCGATGCGCGCCTGAGTGGCGCTATGGTTGACCGCCTTGTGGTCGGCACGCTCCAAGGAATGGGTATCGACGTTATCGAGACAGGACTCTCCACCACTCCGACGACCGAGATGACTGTGATAGATCACCATTGTGATGGTGGCATCATCATTACCGCCAGCCACAACCCCAAACATTGGAATGCGTTGAAGCTCCTCAATTCGCGTGGCGAGTTTATCGACGACGCTGAGGGCAAAGAGGTGCTACGTCTGGCCGAAAGCGGAGAGGTGTGCTATGCCGAGGTTGACGACTTGGGCAGCGTGACCGTTGAGGAGCACGAGATAGACAACCATATACAACGGGTGTTGGCTCTTGATTTGGTCGATGTCGAAGCCATCCGAAAGGCCAATTTCAAGGTGGCTGTCGATGCCGTCAATTCTACTGGCGGATTGGCCATTCCGCGCCTGTTGCGTGCCCTTGGGGTGCAGGATGTTGTTGAACTCAACTGCGACCCTACGGGACATTTTGCTCACAATCCTGAGCCGATACCGCAGAACCTTACCCAAATTGCCGACTGTGTGCGCCAGAACCATTGCGACCTCGGTATTGTCGTCGACCCCGATGTCGACCGGTTGGCGCTGGTGCAGGAAACGGGCGAGATGTTTGGCGAAGAATATACGCTGGTGAGTGTGGCGGATTATGTGTTGAGCCATACGCCTGGCAATACCGTCAGCAACCTCAGCAGCAGCCGTGCTTTGCGCGATGTGACCCACCGCTACGCTGGCTGCGAGTATAACACTGCCGCCGTGGGTGAGGTGAATGTGACGAAACTGATGCGTGACACAAATGCCGTTATTGGCGGTGAGGGCAACGGTGGCGTCATCTATCCCGCACTCCATTATGGCCGTGATGCCCTCGTGGGTGTGGCTCTCTTCCTCACGCTTCTCGCCAAGAAAAGCATGAAGGTAAGCGAGCTCCGTCGCACTTATCCTGAATACATTATCAGCAAGAATCGTATCGACTTGACGGCCGATATGGACGTTGACGCTATTCTGGCTCGTGTGGCTGCCCAATATAATACCGACCCAAAGGTGGAGAAGGTGACGACCATCGACGGTGTGAAGATTGACTTTGCCGACGGCTGGGTGCATCTCCGCAAGAGCAACACCGAACCCATCGTGCGCGTCTACAGCGAAGCTGCCACCGAGGACCGCGCCGCTGAATTGGCGCAAGGGGTGATGCAGCAGATAGGGTGATTGTAAAGGATATAGTTTAACAAAGAGGCCCCGCCATTCGGCGGGGCCTCGTCGTTTGTTTTGATGTTGTTTTGTTTGCTGTCAGATACTATTCCGTTTGTTTGAGCTCGCCTGCTCATTTCCTTTTTCGGATGTTGCTGATGCGCAGATATTGCGCGTCGTCGTGCCACATTTCGTTCATTAGCACGTTTCGCGGCATACCGTTGTTGGAGGTGGTGCTGAACCGCACACCGTCGCGTGAGATATAGGTATCGTACTGCAGCCAGCTTTCGGTACTGTTGCTGCGAAACACAAGACAGTTGTACACACTCTCGCTTTTCTCGGTGAGTCGCATGGGGCAGAAATATCCCACAATTTGGTTTTCGGGGATGGTCTTGCTGAAAAGACTGTCGTTCACGATGAGGGTATCGTAGATGGGTTCCTGTTTCACCAAGACGAACTTGCTGTTCTTCCGTTTGGCTTTTTTCATTTCGAGGACAAACTTGGTGCCCAGCTCCAAGTCGATGGAGGTCACTCCGCCATTCTTTTTCTCCTTCTCATCGGGGAAGAGCTCGCTCCACGACTCTATGATGCGGTCAATGTTGAAATACAAAGTGTCGACGCCATATTCGTTGCTGTCAAGCGCAAACAGGTCGTAGCT
>CACXCY010000221.1 GCA_902766265.1 uncultured Bacteroidota bacterium | reverse complement strand
AGAATGCCGACTATAAGTTTAACATCCATATCCGTGACAATCACGTCACATTGCTCATCAATTCTTCGGGCGACTCGCTGCACAAGCGCGGCTACCGTCAGGCAGTGGGTGTGGCACCTATCAACGAGGTGCTGGCAGCGGGTATGCTCAAGCTCACTGGCTGGCAGTGCGACTGCAACTTCATGGATCCCATGTGCGGCTCTGGCACTTTGCTGATAGAAGCCGCAATGATGGCCAACAACATTCCCGCCCAGTACTACCGTAACGGCCGCTTTGCCTTTACCCGTTGGAAAGAGTTCAACCTTGGCGAGTGGAAGCGTGTCAAGCAGGAAGAGGACCGCAAGATTGGCAGCAACGACTTTGAATACGAGATATGGGGCAACGACATCGACATGGGCGTATTGGAGCAGTGCGAGAAGAACCTGCAGTACGCCAAGCTGCATAAGGATGTGATGCTCTACAACGGCTCTTTCGAGAACCAGGAGCCCCCCGAGGGACGCACGATTATTGTGACCAACCCTCCCTATGGTGAGCGTATCAAGGTGGACGACCTCAATGCCATGTACGAGAAGTTGGGCGACACCTTCAAACGTCTCTATGGAGAGCGCTGCGAAGTGTGGCTCATCACTTCCGACTTCGAGGCCATGAAGCACATCGGTCTCAAGCCCAGCAAGAAGATACCTCTCGTCAACGGGTCGCTCGATTGTCGCTTCCTCCAGTTCAAACTCTACGAAGGCAGCAAGAAGGCATCCAAACAGGATGAAAATCCCAGCTAAGGAAATCAAGGACACCGCCCTCAGGGTGGGGTTCGACGCCTGCGGCATCGCTCCTGCCACGGAGATGCCGCTGTTTGCTTCGCGGCTTGCCCAGTGGCTCGGCGACGGATGTCACGGTTCGATGCACTACATGGAGCAATATCAGTCCATGCGTGCCGACCCGCGGCAGTTGGTGCCGGGTGCGCGCTCTGTCGTGTCGCTTCTGTTGGGTTACCGGCCTTCACGGCTCATGCAGGGTTCCGTCAAGATAGCCATGTATGCCTATGGCGAGGACTACCACCGGCGCATCAAACGGATGCTGTACCAGTTGATTGCCGAACTGCAACACAGCCATCCGGATTTTTCCGCCAAACCGTGTGTGGACACTGTGCCTATCAGCGACAAGCTTTGGGCGTGGCAGGCAGGGCTCGGCTGGATAGGCAAGAATACCCTGCTGGTCAACCCCCTGCTGGGGAGTCTCTGCAATATCGCTGAGCTGGTCACCGATGCCGAGGTGGACGCTTACGACAGTCCGATGGCCAACCGCTGCGGCGAGTGTCGTCTCTGCGTGGACGCCTGCCCCAACCATGCGCTTGTTGCCGATTCCTCCAATGGCACTGGTGAAAGCCAAAGCGTCGCGCCGCAGCGGTCTCGTCTTGTCGCGATGCGGTGCACCTCCTACCAAACCGTCGAGAACCGTGCCGAGCAACTCCCCGAGGGACAGCAGGGTAGGGGCTATGCATTCGGTTGCGACATCTGCCAGCTGGCCTGCCCGTACAACAGGGAGGCAGCCGTACGAATGGATATTTCCGCCGAGCAGATGCAGTCTTTGCAGTCGCTGGTCGCCGCCGATGAGGCATCTTTCCGCCGGCTGACGCGCACGTTGGCCCTCTCGCGCATCACCTTCGCGCAGTGGCGTCGCAACCTTCGCCATGCCGCCGAATAGCGTCCGGCGGTTTGTCAATATATAATAGGTATAGATGCAGACAGAGCCACCCGTTGCCGAGTGGCTCTGTCCGTTTTGGAGTATTGAAGCGGAGAGGGTTATTCGCCCAAGTCTCCTCCTCCGTCGCCGTCACCGCCTGGCGTCGGTGTGTCGTTGCCGCCAGTAGAGCCGCCGTTGGGTGCGGCTGTCTGCTTGGGCTCGACCTTCTGCCAGCGGATGGTGGTGTTGGCCAGCGTGGGCACGGTGTTCTTGGCACCGCCCACGCCGCTCTTCTTCTCGGCGAGGAAGCGCACCATCACCTTGTTGATTTGGTCGGGGCTGACATCCTCTTCGGTGGCCACGCCGTTGCCTTTGGTGTTGGCCGTGAGGTAGAAGTTTCCGATGCCGTCGAGATGCACCGAGCGACCCTCAGCGAGGTACTTGACCATCGTGCGGCTGAGACTCTTGAGCACCGCCAGTACGTCGCCGTGCGATACGGTGGAGACCTCGGCGATGTCGTCGCACAGCTCCTCGGTTGTCACTGCACGT
>CACXCY010000220.1 GCA_902766265.1 uncultured Bacteroidota bacterium | reverse complement strand
TCAATCCAGTTGCCGACATTGACGTAGGTGGCCTTTCGGTCTTCCGTTTGTTGTCCGCAGGTACAGGCGGTCTCCTCGATGATTTTGTTGATGGGCAGGTGTCGGTGGCCGAAAACGAAATAGTCGTAATCCTTCAAGCGCAACTGCTTGTGGCAGAACACTATGATGTCCTCCTTGTCATCGCCGAGATATTCTTCGTATTTTCTGCCATGGCTTCGTCGGCTGCTGTTGCTCCACCGCAGGGCGATGCGAAAGCCGATGCCCGGGTTTATATGGGCAAACAGCCGTTGGTTGAAGCGGCAACGGAAGATGCGCCGCAGCATCAGATAGTATTTGTCGAGACCTCCGACGCCGTCACCATGCCCGATAAGGAATCGTTTGCCGCCAAGCGTCATCTCCACAGGGTCGCTGTGCATGATGATGCCTATCTCTTTCTCAAGGTAGTCGAACATCCACATATCGTGGTTGCCGATGAAATAGTGTATCTCTACCCCTTTGTCGGCCATCTGTGCCAACTTGCCGAGAAGGCGTATATATCCGCGAGGCACTACGTATTTGTATGAGAACCAGAAGTCGAACATGTCGCCCAACAGTATGAGTCGTTCGCAATCGTTTTCGATGCTGTCGAGGAACGCCACGAGGTCTTTTTCCCGTTGCGCAGAGTCGGCGCCATTGCCCAGGTGGCTGTCGGTGAGGAAATAGGTGCTCATGGCTATTTGGCGGCAATGTTGATGTCGAAATCGGCTGCCTCTTTTTTCGGAACCCTATGGCGCAGGTATTCGACGGTGTTGCGGAAATGTACGGTGTGTGGGTTCTCGGGCAGCATCTCCTCCAGACCGTCGGCCACATATTCGTAGTAGTCGAAATTGTCTTCGGAGTTGATGAGCGGATGGTTGTTGAAGGGCTTGTAGAGGGCTATGAGGGTGGACAGCGAGCCCCTGTTTCTTGTGATAAACTCGGTGACATAGCTCTGCTGTTCCAGAAACGCGTCGCGGAACATGCTGTCGGTAACCTCTTTCAGTTTCTTGTATGCCACCGTGTCAAGCTTGGGCGATGCCCCGTTCTTGGACTTGCTCGCCGTGCAGCGTTCGCGGTTCTGTCTGTCGATGGCTACAATCTCTTTCAGCCGCTCCACGCCCATGTTGCTGTAGTCCTGCAGCTGCCACAGCAGCGTGCTTTCGGGCGAGCCCTCCACCTGGTAGGTGGATTCCAGCATGGTGTAGTCGCCTGTCAGCTTGACTTTCTCGCCACCTTTGGGCAGCAGCACAACATAGTCTTCGTTGGTGACGTGGATGTTGTAGAAACTCTCGTAGGGTGGCTTGTAGCGGAATGTGAAGTGACCTTTGCCGTCCAGTTTCACGGAATCGATAAACAGAGGCCCCTCGTTTGGAGTGATTTCCGCGATATATATGGTCTTGTTGGCACCATTGTCTAACGTGCCTTCAATGACGAACGTGTTCTTGTGACATGCGCTGAGTAGCAGCGTGGCAATGATAATGGGGAATAAGCGTCTCATAGTAGTAGGAATTATTTTATACTATTGGTCGTTGCGGTGAGCATAGCGTCGGTTAATACGATGGCTGTCATAGCTTCGACTACGACGGCTGCTCTTGGCGTGTGGTTTCTGTCGTGGCGACCGGGGACGGTCGCTATGGTGTGCGGAGTGCCCTCTTTGTCGATGCAGGGCAGGTTGTGTGGCAGTGTGACTACGGGGTGGAATGCCACGCGGAACTGCAAAGGCATGCCGTTCGACAATCCGCCTTGAATTCCGCCACAATGGTTCGTCTGGGTGCTGAAATCGCTGTTCCAGCAGTCGATGTATTCGCTGCCCAACATCTGGGCGGCGTGGAATCCCGCACCTGTTTCAAAGCCCGTGGCTGAGGGGATGCTCATCATGGCTGCCGCCAGCTGCGACTGGAGTTTGCCAAAGAGCGGTTCGCCCCATCCGGCAGGCACCCCTGTGACGGTACATTCCACCACGCCTCCCGCAGTGTCATTGGCTGGAGGAGTTACGGATTGCGACAGCCGACTGGTGACGGCGATTCCTTTTTGTGTCAGAATCTGCTTTGCTATGGCTCCGGCTACGACGCGTGCCGCTGTCTCGCGTGCCGCACAGCGTCCGCCACCCCGATGGTCGCGGATTCCGTATTTCTGTTGCCAGGTATAGTCTCCGTGGCCAGGGCGGTAGAGGTCTCGGTTCCATTCGTAGTCGTCTGGCTGAGTGTTGCTGTTGCGGATGATAAAGGCGATGGGGGTGCCTAACGTTCTTCCGTCCATGATGCCCGACAGCCATTCCACGTGGTCGCATTCTTTCCGCTCAGTTGTGCCTGCCAGGCCGTCGCCCCTGCGTCGTGCCAGTTCGGCATCGACCAAGTCATAATCCACAGCCAAACCTGCGGTACATCCGTCGATGACTCCACCAATGGCAGGCCCGTGTGACTCGCCAAAGGTAGTGAGACGGAATATATTGCCAAATGTGTTCATCTT
>CACXCY010000219.1 GCA_902766265.1 uncultured Bacteroidota bacterium | reverse complement strand
CAGCTCCTCGGCCACAGCGAAGCCCATCTTGCCCGTGGAGAAGTTGCCCACGAAACGCACACTGTCGATACGCTCGTATGTGGGACCCGCCGTGACCAGCACACGTCGGCCATGCACAGGATTCAGCACCTGCTCCATGCGACGCACTATCTCTTCCGGCTCTTCCATCCTACCCTTGCCCACAGTGCCGCAAGCCAACTCGCCCGACGTCGGTTCAATAATATTCACGCCTTCGCCACGCAGACCGTCCAAGTTGCGCTGCACGGAAGGGCATTCAAGCATCTGCGTGTTCATGGCCGGACAGAGGAACAACGGCTTACGAAACGAGAGCAGCAAAGTGGAAAGCGCATCGTCACCAATGCCCGACGCCAGTTTACCGATGACGTTAGCCGTTGCCGGAGCCACCACCATGGCGTCGCCCCAGTCCTTGAGCGAGATATGCTCCGTCGTATGGTCGTTGGCCGGCGCAAAAAGGTCGCTATATACCTTGTTTTGCGACACCGTTTCGAGCGTCAGCACCGTAACAAACCGCAATGCGTGTTCCGTAACGACACACTTCACCTCGGCACCTTCTTTAATCAGCATACGCACCAACAGAGGCGCCTTGTAAGCCGCTATGCCGCCACTGATACCGACAATAATCTTCTTGCCTTTTAACATGATATAGAGACCTGTAAATATATGGCAAAATGGCGGAACGGCACGTATGTCAATGTCGCCATTCCACCATTTTTTTTCTTGTTATATCCTTTGGAACTTAGGCCTTGGATTTCTCTTTGGAGCTCTTCTTGGAACCCTCTTCAACATTCTCCTTGGCGTTTGCTTTTGCATTGGCCTCAGCTTCTGCAATGGTAGCATTCTCCATAGCTTCAAGTTTCTGCATTTTGCGGTCCTCCTTGGCAGGATTGCGGTAGTAGAGCTCGTCCTCAAGGTATTCCTCTACGGCCTGGAGGGTAGGTTTGGGCATCTGCTCGAAGTGGCGCACCACCTCAATCTGCTCGCGGTTCTCGCACATCTCATCCATAGTGTCAACATTGCCGGCAAACTCTTCAATCTTCTTGTGAAGCTCGCGCTTCATATCGACAGATATCTGGTTGGCGCGCTTGGACAATACAGCCACGCTCTCGTAGATATTGCCCGTCATCTTGCTGAAATCATAGATGTTGCGAGTAACCGTCGTGTTGATGACACGGGGTTTCTTGACTTCCTTAACTTCCTTTTCCTTAACTTCTTTTTCCATTGTATTATATTGTGTTGTTTCGTTCTTCAATTGTCGTTGCCCTACCTCGAAATGCCTCAATCCCACTTGAGATGCTTCTCTTCCACCTGCCGCGCTTCACTATTTTTTGGCGCTCTCTCCGCTCTGTTCTTGCTCTATCTTGGCCAACAGCGCTTTACTCTTGGTGTAGATTTCCTGAGCCGATTCCTTATATTTTGAATTGGTAAAGGTGGTAGCAAACTTGTCAAAATCACCCACTACCTGCTGCAGACGCTCCTGCATCTTGTCCTCGCGACTGTTGGATGCGTATTCGTAACCAGAACGAAGGATATAGTACATGGCATCCTCACGGTTGGGCGAGTCCGGATAAAGATTCAGGAAATTTTTCAACGCCACATAAGCGGCATGGTACGATTCGATATTATAATAGCCCACAGCAATATCATAGTCCTTCTGCATCAGGCGCTTGTTCATATCGTCGAGATAGGCGTTGACTTCGGGGATATGGATGCTTGACGGATAACGCTCGGCAAACCGCTCGAACTCTTCTATGGCATCCTTCGTAATGGTCTGATCCAGATACGACGGCGGTGCCTCCTTGTACTTGCAGTAAGCCGCCAAATAGAGTCCCTCTTCTGCACGAGTGCTGTATGGGTATCTCTTGGTGAACATCGTGAAGTTGTAGGCCGCCAGATAGTAATCCTTCTGTTTCAGAAGGCACTGACTGTAGTACCACAGGATGTTCTCTGCATTTTCGCGGTCACGATAGTGGAGTTGCAGATTTTCCAAGAGCTGCCGAGCTCTGGAGTAGCGTTCTTCATCGTAATACCGCTTCGCTTCTGAATACTGAGTGGCATAATCTTCGCTTTTCACGAGCCGACTATAGCCGTCGCAACTGCATAAAAGAATGATTGACAATAATATCAATACAATATGCGCACATTTATTCATGTTTGCAAATTTACATAAAATTTCTATACACAAAAAAAAATTTCTCCAATCCCTATTTTTTACTACCTTTGTACTTTATTTAAAATACTACTTATGGATACAATCATCATCTTAGATTTTGGTTCTCAATACACTCAACTCATCGCCCGCAAAATTCGCGAACTGAATATTTATTGCGAAATCCACCCTTTCAACAAAATTCCGACACTTACATCGGATGTAAAAGGTGTTGTTTTTTCTGGTAGTCCCTACTCCTGCAACGCCGAGGACGCCCCAACCCCTGACATGAACCAGATTAAAGGCCGCCTGCCACTACTGGCAGTATGCTACGGAGCACAATACCTGGCCAAATGGGGCGGCGGGAAAGTGCAACGTTCCACCACACGGGAATACGGCCGCGCCAACCTGCAGTACATAGACCACAACAGCCCACTGATGAAAGGCATATCGGAAGGCAGTCAAGTATGGATGAGCCACGGAGACACCATAGAACAAGTACCCGAGAACTATCACTGCATCTGCTCCACCGACAACGTCAAGTATGCCGGATATCATATAGAGGGCGAAGAAACCTACGCCATCCAATTCCACCCCGAGGTACACCATTCACTTGACGGTCTGACTCTGTTGCGCAATTTTGTGGTCGATATATGCCACTGCGACCAATCATGGACTCCCGCCTCTTTTGTCGAATCCACGGTAGAGACGCTACGTAAACAATTAGGTGACGATAAAGTCATTCTCGGTCTCTCAGGTGGTGTTGATTCTTCAGTGGCTGCTATGCTGATACACAGCGCCATAGGAAACAATTTGCACTGCATCTTTGTAGACAACGGACTGCTACGCAAAAACGAATTCGCCTCCGTCCTTGAATCATACAGAGACATGGGGCTGAACGTAAAAGGCGTAGATGCCAGTGAACGTTTCTACAACGTACTTGCCGGTGTAACCGACCCTGAAAAGAAACGCAAAGCTATCGGAAAAACTTTCATTGACGTTTTCGACGCTGAAGCAAAACAAGTTACCGGTGCTCGCTGGTTGGCACAAGGCACCATATACCCTGACGTTATAGAATCAACGTCTGTCAAAGGTCCCAGTGCCACCATCAAATCACACCACAACGTGGGTGGACTGCCCGATTACATGAAGCTTCAATTAGTGGAACCCCTACGCCTGCTGTTTAAAGACGAAGTACGCAGGGTGGGCCGTCAACTCAATATGAAACCCGAACTCATCGGCCGTCATCCTTTCCCCGGTCCGGGATTAGCCATCCGCATACTGAGTGACGTTACGCCTGAGAAGGTACACATCCTGCAAGAAGTGGATGATATCTTCATTCAAGGGCTTCGCGACAACGGACTTTACGACAAAGTATGGCAAGCTGGCGCCATGCTGTTGCCCGTCCACTCGGTAGGCGTCATGGGTGACGAAAGAACCTATGAAAGCGTTGTCGCCCTGCGCGCAGTAGAATCCGTTGACGGAATGACAGCCGACTGGGCACACCTCCCCTATGATTTCATGGCTCGCGTGTCGAACGATATCATCAATCGCGTCAAAGGTGTAAACCGTGTCGTATATGATATCAGCTCCAAACCGCCTGCAACCATTGAGTGGGAATAACCAAATATCAACAAGACAACTATCAAGGTGAGAAAGACAAGACATATACTTATCGCACTAACCTTAATGCTGGCACTGCCTACAACATGGGCACAAACCACGCCCGTCACCGTAGGCAACACCATCCAAACGGTAAATGGCAAGGAATACTACGTGCATGTTGTCCAACCAGGACAAACCGTGTTTTCCATAGCACGTGCCTATGGCTTGCACTATTCTGCGGCAGTATTGCGCACAGATATCCAAAGCATGTCGGTTGGCGACACTGTTTGGTTGCCTGTCAACGAGCAGAGCCACGCAGCCGTAAAGGCAGCATATCGCAAAAACGACAATACCATCGCCGTCAGAGAAGTGGTAGTAGAGCCAAAACAGACCCTATATAGCATCGCTCGTCTTTATAACACCACCATTGAAACCATCGAGAAACTAAATCCCGATGTGAAAACATACGGGCTCAAAGCCGGACAGACAATCAAAGTGCCTGCCGCCAGTGCCAACGAGCATCTGAGCAATGCCACACCCAATAATACCACAACCAACACTACCTATAAACCCGCCAACACCGCAAACACGAGTACCGCTATTGCACAAAGCAATAACACAGGTGGTTCGCCAGCCATCATCCGCGACCGTATCAGCCCCAACAAAATTCACGTCACCGTAATGATGCCGCTCTATCTGGACAAAGCCACCGAGATCTCCACTACCAAATTCGACGTAGAACAACGAGGCAAGAAGAGTTACAAATCGTTCGATTTCATTCAGTTTTACGAAGGTATTTTGATGGGGCTCCAGGAGCTGGAGCGGAGGGGATGTCACGTGGTACTCAATGTGGTTGATATACCCAACGAGGATGATGCTACCGTTGTCAACGCTTTCAATAGCCACAACATAGCCAACTCCGACTTCATTATCGCCCTGCTTACCCGCAATCCTTTTAAGAAAGCCGCAGAACTCGCCAAAGAAAATCAGGTATTCATTATCAGTCCTATGTCCGAACGGGACGCCATCCTCGCCGACAATCCTTATGTCGTGAAATACACACCGTCGGACAAAGCCATTGCAAAGTCCATGATCTCTATTGCCACCAAGAACTATCCTGGATCACACATCTACCTCATCCATTCCAAAAATAAAAATGAGGCAGCACAATTGGCCGAGTTTGAGCAACAACTGAAAGAACGCAACGATATCAAATATACCGTTTTCAATTGGTCTAACGTAGGCAAACTGGTATCCACTCTCAAATCAACACACAACAACGTTGTGGTGAACCTTTACGACCAAGGGCGCGACAAAAACCGCATCCAAACCAACCTACTTCTCAATCGCATGATGTCCGTCAATCCGAAACCGGTACTGATGACCACATGCAACTATGTGCGAGATTTCAGCGATATAGACTACGCCCAACTGCAAAATGTGAACTACCACATGCCTTACACAGCATATCTGGACTATAACAATCCAACACATAAACTCTTTATTGACAACTATAAAAATCGCTTCAAAACAGAGCCCTTGGGTCCGTATGCGGGCATAGCCAACGACATCATCATCTATTTCGTCTCAGGACTTAGCCAGAAAGGAACCAACTTCTGGAGGAGTCCATCCATACCTCGTCCCAACGGCATGCTATTTCCCCTTGTCATACAACAAACAACCCCTACCTCTGGTTTTGAGAACCAAGCAGCCATAATATACAAAATGCAGAATTATCAATTAATTGAAGCAAAATAAACAAACTATCTGTCCCAATCAAATGGAACAACAAACAACCATCAAAAACGCGGTAACGCTGTCCGGATGCGGACTTCACACCGGTGCACAAGTAAGCGTCACGCTGCGCCCAGCTTCTGCCAACCAAGGCATTATTTTCCGCCGCATTGACCTTGACCCCATAGTCGATATACCTGCCCAAGCCATTCATGTTTCTGATACTTCACGGGGAACCACCCTCTCCGTCGACAACGCGCGGGTGGCTACCATAGAGCACCTTATGTCGGCTCTTCACGGCATGGGTGTGGACAATGTCATTGCTGAGGTGAATGGAGAAGAAATACCCATTCTTGACGGCAGTGCCCGTCTTTGGGTCGATGCCATCAAAAACGTCGGAATAGAACAGCTTCCCGCCGAACGGCGCTACTACTCCATCTGCGAAAACATAACCCATGTCGACCCCGATGACAATAACATAGAATACACCGCACTTCCTGCAGACGACTTCATGGTCACAACATTGATAGACTTCGAAAGCGCGGTTATCGGCAAACAAACTGCCGAGATGAACGGATTCGAAAGATACACTACCGATGTTGCCCCTTGCCGCACATTCGTGTTCCTTCACGAAATCGCACCCCTGCTCGACCTTAACCTTATCAAAGGTGGAGCGTTGGACAATGCACTCATCTTCGTAGACCACCCATTGGAAAGCACACAAGCCGAACGACTGGCTAAGATCTACCATATGGATGTGAAGTCGCTCAAAGTGAACAATGGTGTTCTGAACTCTGTACAGCCATACTTTCCTAACGAGCCAGCCCGCCACAAGATGCTTGACTTTATAGGCGATATCTTCCTCACCGGCATCCGTCTCAAAGGTCATTTTATCATCAAATGCCCCGGACACAAAGCCAATACCGACTTTGCCAAGATGCTGTCCAATATCATCTACAATAGTTAGCCACTTAGTAACAAAATCATATTGGCAACTCAAATATCGAGAGAACAAAATCAAAACAAGAAAATTACCTAACAAAAATGATACTTTACGATTTACACCCCGATGCCAAAATCGGAAAAGATGTAACCATTAGCAATTTCACAACCATCTATGAAGATGTTGTCATCGGCGACGGTACCTGGATTGGTCCCAATGTGACAATCTTTCCTGGAGCCCGCATCGGCAAGAATTGCAAAATTTTCCCTGGGACAGTAATCTCTGCCATTCCACAGGATCTCAAATTCAATGGTGAGTACACAATTGCTGAAATTGGAGACAACAACGTTATCCGCGAATGCTGCACCATCAACCGTGGTACAGCAGCTTCGGGCAAAACAGTTATAGGCGACAACAATCTCCTGATGGCCTATGTTCATGTGGCTCACGACTGCATTGTTGGCAACAACTGCATCTTTGCCAATAACACCACGCTGGCTGGACATATAACAGTCGGCGACTGGGTTACCTTCGGCGGCAAGACAGCCATTTTGCAATTTATCCATATCGGCTCGCACGTCATCACCGCAGGCGGATCACTTGTAGGCAAAGACATCCCCCCCTACATCAAGGCAGCCCGCTACCCCGTATCCTATGCCGGCGTAAACGCCATAGGACTGCACAGGCGCAATTTCTCGCAAGGGTCTATTAACAACATACAAGACATCTACCGCATACTCTTCCAGCAGGGGCACTCCGTATCGCATGCCACCGAACTCATCAAGGAGCAGTATGGCAACACAGCAGAAGCCAAAGTTATACTTGGTTTTATCGGCAACTCCACCACAGGACTAATCAAGGGTTATGCCGTTACCCGCAACAGGGCACTGGACGACCAGGATTGAGTCGTTTAAATCTTATAACGCCACCCCCATCCGCCATCAATACAATGGCATGTAATGGCGTAGATAGTTTTAGTGACGAGTGCTGAGCACCGCACATATTATAACGTAACAACGCAACCTTATGAAACGACAGGACTGGATTCTTATCCTTTGCGTCATTATCGTATTGACGCCATTTTTTATTCCCGCCACCCATTTTCTTGAAACGTTTGAGTACCTCACGGCCTCCTACCCTTTTGTGATGGCCTTCTTTAAATTTGCCATCCTCGCCACCGTTGGAGAAATGATAGGACTCCGCATACGCAAAGGGCACTACAATGAACCAGGTTTTGGCATATTGCCACGCATGATAGTATGGGGAATTCTGGGTATGGGCATCTGCATGGCTATGATGATATTCAAATCTGGCATACCAGTAGTGCTCGGCACCATAGCCACTATTGGCACCGACCACACAGCAGGTATCGCCACGATGCGGGCTATCTTTGCATCCTCTTCCCTCACATGGGGCAAAGTAGGTATCGCATTCTGCGTCAGCGTAGCCATGAACAGCATCTTCGCCCCTGTGATGATGACATTGCACAAAATCACCGACACCCATATTCTTTCCAACGGAGGCACGGTATGCGGCCTTTTTAAACCCATAAAGATGAGGCAAATCATCACGCATCTTGATTGGGACACCCAATGGAATTTTGTCATCAAAAAGACCATACCCCTCTTCTGGTTTCCTGCCCACACCATTACTTTCCTGCTACCTGGCACCTGGCAAGTACTGTTTGCAGCTCTGCTGGGAGTCGCTTTGGGAGTCATCCTAGCCATTTCAAACAACAAATAAGCACGACTACCCAAATCCATGAAGAAACGGGAAATATTGCTTTGGATAGTATGTATGGCTGTGTCGCTATGTGCTACAGCCCAAAGTGACACATCGGCCAAAAACACTCCTGTACGTCCATCATCGTCTCCATTTTCCATTCAATGGCACGGGATGGTCAATCCTGTAATATTTGCCGACACACGCCAAGTGGTGAGCGGACGGGAAGGGATGATGCTATTCTATCCCGCATCGCCCGTCTTTGACGAAGCAGGGACCGACCTTAATGCTGTCCCCAACCTCAACATGCTGGCCATCACCGCACGCCTTTCGGCCACCATTACCGGTCCCGATGTACTTGGAGCCAAGATGAAAGGATATATTGAAGGCGACTTCACCGGTGCCACCAATGAGTCCATCAATCTGTTCCGCCTACGCCATGCATATATTAATATGAAATGGCAGCGTAGCGAACTGCTGTTTGGACAATACTGGTACCCTATGGTTATCCATGAAATCATGCCCGAAACACAGCCGCTCAATATGGGTGCACCCTTCCACCCTTATGCACGATACAATCAGATACGCTACCTTTATCGGATAGGTCCTGTGGCATTGATAGGCACCGCAGCATTCCAGCTGGACAACAAAAGCAACGGACCTTTCGGTGCCAGCACTCAATATATAAGGAGTAGCTGCATTCCTGAGTTTAATCTGCAGGTGCGATATGAAGGGCAACATCTGATGGCCGGTGCAGCAGCCAACCTTCTTACCGTGCGTCCCCGGACATACGTTACCGACACATTGTCATTAAGGAAACTGGCCACAAACCAAATCTACACAAGTGCGTCCTTCTCCTTATATGCCCGTTACAACTGGAGCCAATGGGCTATCAAAGCGCAGACACTCCTCAGCGATAACCTGTATGAGGGATGCACATTGGGCGGGTATATCGAGACAAAGAATATCAACAGCCAGGGATATTACAGTTACAACTACCGCCCATTCACATTCACCACAGTATGGACCGATTTCGGACGCACAACGGGACAATGGAGGCCCGGTATCTTTCTGGGCTATGCTGTAAACAACGACTTTGAAAGCATCTTGACATCCGACGATGCTCCATACGGACGCGGTATCGACATCCAATATCTCTACCGCATACAGCCAAGAATAGGATATTATGCCGGTCACGGATTGAGCTTCGGTTTCGAAATAGAACACACCTTTGCCCAATTCGGAGAGAGAGTAGCCACCGGCAACGGAGGAGAATACCGCTATTCCGCCACCAGCCGCATGGCTGTCAGTAACACCCGATTTATCTTAGGAGCCGTATATGCTTTCTAACTACCATACCCACTCCCACTACTGCGACGGCAAGGGGCAATTGCGCGACTATGTTGAATATGCCCTCGCCCATGGGTTCACCCACTTGGGGTTCAGCGGCCACGCTCCTGTACCCTTTGAGAATAATTTTGCCATCAGCGACCAAGACTATCCCCAATATTGCAATGAGGTACGTGCCTTGAAAGAAGAATACCGCGGACACATCAATATCCGATTGGGTTTGGAAATAGATTATATCCCAGGCATTCTGGAAGATTTTACCCCCCTTATCCGGCAAGGAGGGCTGGAATATGTAATTGGCAGCGTTCATCTCGTTGTCAATCCGGACAACCCCCATCCAGAGCCCCCCGATCCGTCTCTCAATACCAACCATCCCAATCCACCCTACCTCTGGTTTATCGACGGAAGCAAGCAAGAGACCTACGACGACGGATTAAACCGCATCTTTCACGGCGACATCCGTAAAGGGGTGCGGACATTCTTCCATCAAACCAACGAGATGATAGAACGCACACATCCCACAATCGTCGGTCATTTCGACAAGATTGTCATGCACAACCGCGACCGCTATTTCACCTACGATGAACCATGGTTTATGGATCTTGTGCAAGAAACCATACAGCTCATCCGCGAAGTGGGGTGCATAGCGGAAATCAACACCCGAGGATTGTATAAAAAGCGCCATAGCGACTACTATCCGGCACGCAACACCATACGTCTGATGAACGAGAAAAACATTCCCGTCATGGTGACAACCGACGCCCACGAACCTGAGAATCTCAATATGTTTGAAGGTGCCTACGAGTTTCTCGACGAAATACATTACCGCAACATCGTACAAAACCTCTAACGCTATGCGCTCTCCCCTGTGGCACGCCCTACGTCTCACCTACCAGTGCGACAAAAAGACTTTCCTCATCAAGATTGTCTATATCATACTGCTCAACCTGCTGCCACTGGTCAATCTGTATGTCCTCAAATATCTGATCGACGGCATTTCAACCGCTGTCGCAGACGGAAGCACCTTGATAGGACAGACCATATTAATATGTGTGGCCATCTATTGTCTGGTATACCTGGCTACCCGCCTCATTAACGTGCTCAACTCCGTCAATAACGACATACTCACACAAAAACTCATCGACTATATCAACGGCATCATTCAGCACCAATCCGCGCGGCTGGATATGGAATACTACGACAATCCCGACTATCACGATACGTTCCACCGAGCACAGCAGGAAGCCGCCTACCGTCCCGTGCGCATACTTGAGAGTTTTGTCACCGTGATGGGAGCTGTTGTCACACTCGTCGGCATATTTGCCATACTGTGCACCACCTCGTGGAAAATCATCGCGGTGATGATTGTCGCCGTACTACCCACCTTCTTTGTCCGCCTCTACAAATCACGCAGCATCTATAAATTCCGAAAAGAGACCACCCCACAGATGCGCAGAGGCCAATACTATGGTCAGTTGCTCACCAACCGGACGTTTGCCCAAGAGGTGCGTGCCTTCGGATTGGCAGAGTACTTTCGACACCTGTATGTTTCCGTTCGCAAGACATTGGTTCGAATGTTGCTCCGCATCTCACGCCGCCTGGCCGTTTATGACGCCCTTACCGCCATCGTGGAAACGGCGGCGCTGTTCTTCCTCCTCATCATCCTGATCAAACCTGTTTTTGCCGGAATCGTAACCATCGGCACATTCGTCATGCTGTTTGAAGCCCTGCGGCGAGGACAGCATCAGATGCAGACACTCGTCGGCGGCGTGAGCAGTTTGTACGAACACAAACTATTTATTGGCAACCTCACCGAATTCCTCGCCTTAGAGCCCAAGATAACGTCGCCCAGCCACCCTATTCCTTTCCCGAAAGAGATAGACAGCGTCGAATTCAGCCACGTCACCTTCGTCTATACCTCTTCCGATAAGACGCAGGCAACACAGGCACCCGTGCTCCGTGACTTCTGTTTCGAAGCCCACAAAGGCAGCATCGCACATCTCCAGGGAGAGAACGGCTATGGAAAAAGCACAGCGCTCAAGCTGCTGCTCCGCCTATACGACCCACAACAAGGCAGCATACGCATCAACGGCATCGACATTCGCGAGTTCGACCTTAAGGCGCTGCGTAGCGGTATAAGCGCCATATTCCAAGACCCCGTGCGATTCTATTTTACCGCGAAAGAAAACGTCGAATTTGGCGACATTCAGCACACCGACGACGCTGCGCGGATGCAACGTGCATTGGAGCTCAGCGAGGCGCAATCTATTGTCGACCGGCTGCCCAACGGTGCCGACACCCTGCTGGGACGCATGTTCGAGCATGGGGAGGAACTCAGTTTGGGACAATGGCAGCGACTGGCTCTTGCGCGCCAACTCTACGGCAACGCCCCCATACTCTTTTTCGACGAACCGACAGCGTGGATGGATGCCGCTGCCCGCACCTCGTTTTTCAGCCACTTGGAGCAGCTCAAACAGGAACACATCGTCATCCTTATCTCGCACAGCGAGAATCTTTCCTAAGCAAAGAGTTTGCGGAAGGCCTCCTCAATGACGCCGACCTCAACAATTTCCAGATGATAGCGGGATTTGTCAAGTCCCCTGCAATTGTATTTCGATACCAGAATCTTCTCAAAGCCCAGTCGGTCGGCCTCTGCGATGCGCGCCTCTATCCTGCTGACGGGCCGCACCTCGCCGCTCAAGCCCATCTCTGCGGCAAAGCAGATGCGAGGATTGATGGCTATATCCACGTTGGACGACAACACCGCACAGACAACGGCAAGGTCGATGGCAGGGTCAGATACCCTAATGCCCCCAGCGATATTCAGAAACACATCTTTGGCGCCAAGTTTGAAACCGCAGCGCTTCTCCAATACCGCCAGCAACATGGACAGCCGACGCATATCGAAGCCGTTGGAGTTGCGTTGGGGAGTGCCATAGACAGCACTCGACACCAGCCCTTGCACCTCGATAAACATCGGGCGAACGCCCTCCAATGTGGCGGCAACGGCAGCGCCACTGAGATTCTCATCACGCTGCGAGAGGAGAAACTCCGACGGATTGGACACCTCACGCAAGCCGCTGCCCTGCATCTCGAAGATGCCTATCTCAGCGGTGGAGCCAAAACGGTTCTTCAACGCCCGCAGCATCCTGTAGCCATAATTGCGGTCGCCTTCAAACTGGAGAACGGCGTCAACGATATGTTCCATCACCTTGGGACCCGCCAAACTGCCGTCCTTGGTAATATGACCTATCAACAGCACCGGCACACCCGTCGTTTTGGCATATTGCTGGAACTCGGCCGTACACTGGCGTATCTGCGAAACGCTGCCTGCAGGAGAGTCGATAAGCTCGCTACTTATCGTCTGAATGGAATCCACCATCAGGATATCCGGCAGCACCGCCTCAATATGCTCGAAGATGCGCTGCGTCGATGTCTCCGAGACCACATAGCACGACGACGGCGACTGGGTGATTCTGTCGGCACGCATCTTTATCTGCTGCTCGCTCTCCTCGCCGCTGACATACAATATTTTCTTGTCTTTTATCGCCAACGCCGTCTGCAAGAGCAGCGTGGATTTTCCGATACCCGGCTCGCCACCGATAAGCAACAGCGACCCCGGGACGATGCCACCGCCCAACACGCGGTCGAACTCGTTGCAATGAGTGGGAATGCGCGTCGTCTCGCTGTAGATGACCTCCGAAATCAACTTCGGGTTGGAGGTGACAACCGTCTTTTGGACAGTAGCCGCTTTGGCTGCCGACGGCGCCTGTATCACCTCTTCCACAAAAGTGTTCCATTTGCCGCATTCGGGGCACCTGCCGAGCCACGAGGAGGAACGGTAGCCACATTCCTGGCAGAAATAGTATGTCTTTGCTTTGGCCATATCAATATTCGTCGATGGTTCTTACTATCTTGTACAATTTGTCGCCCCTGCGCAGCGGTTGCTCCGTCTTGAAGCTGAAGGCGTCGCCCTGATCGGCTTTCGGCACGCTCTTCAGGTCCACGCGTATTTCCTTCATCGTGTCGGTATACACACCCGTCGTCTGTCCTGTCACCATATAGCGGTCGCCCACAGCGATGCTGTTGGCCGTCTGCAGACGCACCTCCGCCACATTGATACGGTAGAAATAATTGCTCACAATGCCCAGAAACACCTTCGTCTCGGTGGCTTGCGAGCCATAGCGTTCCGTCCACTCACCCATCTTGCGCCCCAGATAGTAGCCATCCCAGAAACCGCGGTTGTACACCGTGGCCAGCCGCTTGTTCCAGTCAGCAATTTTCTCAGGCGAGTAGCTGCCGCCCTCAATCGCCCCTATGGCCTCTTTGTAGCATTCCGTGACCACACGCACATAATCCGCACTACGCCCACGGCCTTCGATTTTCAACACCTTGACGCCGGCATGGACAATCTTGTCCAGAAAATCTATCGTCTTCAAATCTTTGGGCGACATGATATATTGCCCGTCCACGACAAGCTCTGTGTCGCTCTCCACATCCTTCACCAGATACTGCCGGCGGCAGAGCTGCAGACATTGTCCCCTGTTGGCGCTATAGTTATAGTTGTCCAAACTGAGGTAGCACTTGCCGCTCACCGACATGCAGAGGGCTCCGTGACCGAACACCTCTATCTCCACCAACTCGCCCTTGGGGCCGCAGATGTCGTTGTCCTTGATGTACTGAGTGATTTCTGCCACCTGGCGCAACGGCAACTCGCGGGCCAGCACCATCACATCGGCAAACTGCGCATAGAAGCGCACCGCCTCCACATTCGACACGCTGCATTGGGTGGAGATGTGCACCTCCATGCCTATGGAGTTGGCATAAGTGATGACAGCCATATCGGAGGCAATCACGGCGCTGATGCCGGCTTGCTTGGCCGCATCCACGATGGCACGCATCTCCTCCAGCTCTTGGTTGTATACAATGGTGTTGACGGTAAGATAGGTGCGCAACCCGTGTTGCCGCGCGATGTCGGCAATCTTCACCAAATCGTCGAGGTTGAAGTTGTTGGCCGAACGCGACCGCATATTAAGCT
Organism: uncultured Bacteroidota bacterium; assembly: GCA_902766265.1. Lineage (GTDB taxonomy): Bacteria > Bacteroidota > Bacteroidia > Bacteroidales > P3 > Colimorpha. The sequence goes on along the minus strand of CACXCY010000219.1, from coordinate 2,072 downwards.
CGCCCACGCCGAAATAGACCGAATCGGCGCCGCCCTGGATGGCGGCCATAAGCCCCTCGTAGGAGCCCACAGGTGACATGATTTCCATTGGCTAATGCAGATATAGTTTGACGAGACCCATCTTCGTCCAGATGGTGGTGCCCCGCGCCTTGTCTTCGCAGGAGGCGTCGTAGTAGGTGATTCTGCCCGCCGACACTTGGTCCACATAGCAGCAAAACTCCTCTATCGTGTAGGGAAGGTAGCCGGCCACCTCGTGCCCGCGGTCGGTGAAGCGGAGAATCCAATATGGGTATTTGTTCTTCTTAAAGACCTTGACAACGGTATTCGCGCCGTTGAGACGTTCCTTGAGATTGGCCCGAAAATGCTTGTAATTGACAATACGATCGGTGGTGCCGTGGAAGAAGCACGTGGGTGCCGGCGGGGTTTTGTATTTGGGCCGCCAGTTGCGGCAGTATACGCCACCGGCATAGGGGATGACGGCCATCGGCACAAAATCGGCCGGCAACGCCGCCGCCTGCTTCATGCCGTTGGCCCTGCAGTAGTCGGCCTGCAACACAGCTATGGCTCCCGCGCTGGAGCCCGTGAGCACAATCTTCGTGCGGTCGATGCCCAGATGCTGCGCGTGACGGCACACATAGCTCACCGCCTCGCACACATCCTCGGTAGCCATCTCTATCGCCCTGCGGAACGGTGTAGACAGATGCAGCAGCCCCACGGTGTCGAAGTCGACGCCCTTGATGCCCAACCTGTAATCAATCGATATAGCCGTAAAGCCCTTCTCAGCCAAACGGCGGCAAGCCGCCACCGAAGCCGAGTCGTTGCGCTGTCCAACGACAAAACCACCGCCAAACACATAGATTGCGCAGGCCCTGTCAGCCCTCGGAGTGGAGGGACGATAGACATCGAGCCGCAGCTCGTGGGTGTCGCGCAAGGCATAGACATAGGTTTCGGGCACCTGCGCCACAGCGGCCAGGCATCCCGCCACCATCCAGAGCCATCCTATCAGACCTTTCCTCATAGACGGTAGTTTATACCCATGCCCAACGTATAGCTGTGGTACGGGAAATGGCGATCCGCCTTTTCCGTGCCATCAATAAAGCTGGCACCCAAACGGATGTTGAACTTGACTTTTTCACCGCCAAAGCGGACAAAAATCGAAGGTTCCAGCAGCCCGTGCTTCTCGTTGAAGACCGGCTTGGCCGCACCCTCCGGGCGCTTGGCGTAGTAGTTGTCGTCGGTCGAATGGTTCAGGATGTAGCCCCCCTTCATTCCCACACCGAAGTCGATGCCGGCACCGGAGAGCAATCCGCAGTTCAGCTGCACAAAGGGCAGGTTGTAATCCGATGTAAGCCGACCTTTCACCTTGTCCTCCTCGGGACCCGTCTGGATATAGGTCTGGCCCTCGGCGAAACCGAAACCGTGGCCCATGCCTGCATAGAGTTCCAACACCACTTTATTGAAGGGGAAGTAGACACCGGCGGCACCCTGCGTATAGAAACGGCCCTTCTCGCCGATGTCGCCGAACACTTGCAGCGCCACATGGTCGAACAAACCGTAGGAGACGGTAGCGTTGGCTTTGGCCTCAAGGCCGTCGCTCATCGAGAAAGCGCCGTCAATGCGCATATCGCCTTTATGATCAATCAGCGGGATGTCGACACTCTGGGGATGGTAAACACCGCAGGAAGCGACGACGATGCCAAAAAATGCAATAATCAACGATAATCTAATCTTTTTCATAACTCGGTTGTTTTTGTATGATTTTGCAAATATACGAAAAAAAAGTCGCGCTCCATCTATTGTTTGCCCGCATTAGTTAAATCACCCACGGCGTTGGTGACGTAAAATTAACATTTCGGGCTCAAAAACGCATCAAAAAAGTTACTACCAAGTTACTGGCATGTTACTGGCAAGTTACTAGCAAGTTACTGACAGGACACTAATCATGATAATAATCAATATATTAAGTAAAAAATCACTAATTGTTAAAATTTAAGATTTCTTGTCACCTTCCCAAAAGCCCTTGTGGTTGGCTGAAACACACCCCGCGCAGCGCCCAAAATTAATGGATAATT
>CACXCY010000218.1 GCA_902766265.1 uncultured Bacteroidota bacterium | reverse complement strand
TTTTGGGCAAACAGACCCGTACTCATCGCGAATACTAACGTTAAGGCTGTAAATAGTTTCTTGTTCATAAATAAGTTAGCTGTTTTATTGATTGATAGTTATTACTATGATGTCAATTATTCAGTAAAAGTAATCGTTGTTCCGTCTGGTCTGACATTCAGGATGACCCTGCAGCCCTCTACCATCGGATAATTCAAGCCGCTATGATGACCGACGGGGAAGTCGTAGCAGACGGGAATGTCATAGTGTTGCAGGTATTCGTGGAGCATGTCGTACATATCGGCAAAGTCACAATCTGGACTCTTGTACTTCGAGAAATGGCCCACGATGATGCCTTTCAGTTTTGGAAGGACACCTCGGATTTCCATCTGGTGGAGCATGCGGTCGACCTTGGACATTCCTTCGCCAGTATCTTCGAAGAAGAGTATTAGGCCCTCGTCAGCACGGTTGAGGAAGTCATAGTCAGAACCAGCGAGACCACAGAACACGGAGAGGTTGCCACCCATAAGGATACCCTCTGCCACACCCTGCTGATTCAGTGGGTGTGCCGGCACCTGATAGCTGGGCAACTCGCCCTGCAACAGCCTCTGGAGAATGGCATTCACAGAGTCGCGCCCACCACGCATCGAGATGCCATCGCACATCGAACTGTGGATGCTCATCACACCCGCCGAGACCTCTGCACTATGCAGGGCTGTGGCGTCGCTGAAGCCCATCACCCATTTCGGATGGTCGTGAAACTCTTGCAGGGGAATACGCTGCAACACCTGTACGGCACCATCGCCTCCACGACTGCATAGGATGGCCTTGATGGTAGAATCGCGCAGCGCCCACAGCAGGTCTGACGCCCGTTCATCAGCCGTACCGGCAAAACCGTGCCAGCTGTTCATGGCATGCGGCCCTACTACAGGCACGTAACCCCACTCACTGAGTGTCTCGCAACCTTTGGCAACGGTCAGTGTATCGGGCATACTTGATGGCGACACAATAGCTATTGTATCACCTGCCTTTAGGGCAGCAGGCATCACCAGCCGTTGCTGAGCCGTGGCATGTCGAGCCAGCGGCATCAGCATTAGCAAAAGAATTATGGATGTCAAGGGACTGGTACTTGACATTTGACAAATCGGATGCACGGCCCAATCACCAGTATTCCTGCGACATGTCGTTGTAGACAATCTTGCCAGAATAGACCTCTAGGGTCTTTTTGTCGGTACTAAACAGGGAGTCGAACCATCCGGAGATGACAGAAGCCAGCGGATTCGAGAGTTGCTCACCCGTCATAGTGGTGAAGTCGGTTTTGATGAAGCCCAGACCGTCGCAGTCGCAGATGACACGACCAGCTTTGTTCTTCACCACTATGATGATTTTCGAGATGCATCCCACCTCGTACTTCGCATCGTGTTCCAGTTCAAGGTCTGATTTCTGAGTCGACCACACGCGCAACTCAAACTTTGCGGGGATTTCCGTTGCCTTCAGCGAGCGCTTCATCGTCCACTCGTTGCCGGTCATCTGCATGATCTGTTCCTTACCGCTTGCATCGAGATAGAGCACCTCCACATTCGACATCTGGAGCTGGTCCTTACCCAGGCGCACCTGATAAGTCACTTCCGCAGAAGCCAGCACGTTATCGTCTACCACTTCTTCCCTCTGCTGTCCGTTGTCGTCATCACCACCGCAAGCCGACAGGCTTCCACACACTAGCACGCCGCAGCAAATGGCTGCTATGCCGTTTAAAATCTTGTTCTTTGTCATTTTTACAATCATCCGTTTTCGTTTCACTTACACAAATGGTCAGAGTGTATCACGCGTACCCTTGTGATATTTTGCGTGCAAAAATACGAATAATAAATGAATTGACCAAATTTTTAGCAGGGAACTGTTAATTAAACTTATTCTTTCTTCATTCGTTCCCTGATATGTTCAGAGTGCACATAAAAGGCTCTCCGCTGTTATCTGACAACCCACTTACTGCCTTTGCTGACATAGAGACCAGGCTTTAACTTTGTTCGCAACGACACACTCTCAGAGAGGGAACTTTCTATGCGGCGGCCTTGCAGATCGTAAATCGGCTGTTGGGTAATGAGTGATGGGTGAAGGGTGGTGGCATCGATGCCTAACGTGCCGTTGACGATAGCACGATGGCGCAGGGCGGAGCGTACGGCATACCAGGCGGGCTTGCAGCCCAGACCGGAATCGTAGAGCAGCGGATTGGACGAGGAGCGCCACGAGTCGTTGTCCTTAATGCCCCAGATGAGCATTGACGGACAGTTGTCGTTGTTGAGCACGATGTCGGTAATCATACGATACATGCGGGCCTGCTCCTCCAGATTCGCTGAAGAGGTGGAGGGGACACCCATGTCAAGCTCAGTGATGATGCACTTCAGACCGGCCTCGGCGAAACGCTGGATGGTACGGTTCAGCTTCACACCGTCGACCTCACCAATCGAGAAGTGACACTGCAGGCCGACACCATGGATGGGGACACCTTTCGCCTTCAGACTGACGGCCAAATTGTAAAAGGCCAGCGACTTCGTCTTACCCTGCAACTCGACGCCATAGTCGTTGAGGTAGAGTTCGGCATCAGGGTCTGCCTCATGGGCATACTGGAAGGCCAGCTCGATGTAGTCGTCGCCTATGGCACGCTGCCAGACGCTCTGCTGACGCAGGGTGTAGCCATCGGGGTTGCTGCGTACGATGCTCTGGTCGTCGTCCAGACACTCGTTGACGACATCCCACTCACGTACCTTACCCTTGTAGTGCTGCATAACCTTGGTGATGTGGTTCTTCATAATGGCCATCGCCTCTTCACGCGTCCAGTTCTTGTCGTTCTTCTTGCCGTCGGACGATACCCACGTGGGCAACTGTGAGTGCCATACCAAACAGTGGCCGCGAATGGCCATCTGGTTCTGCTGGGCCAGGGTCACCAGATTGTCAGCACCACCGAAGCTGAAGCTGTTCTGTGAAGGTTCTAAGGCGTCGAACTTCATCTCGTTTTCGCACACCATCATATTGAACTGACGGGCTGCTTCCGTACGGTCGCCCGAAAGACCCTTATAGGTACACAATGCCACGCCGACACTCTTGTTGTTCAGAACAGCATAGTGGCTCAGCGTATTCTTGTCGGTAGCATCGTTGATGCCGTCATCGTAGAAGGCTCCCATGGTGTATATGGGGTCGTTAGCCTCGTCAGGATTGTCCGGGTCGTCAATGACCTCCATATCGTTGTAGGAATCCAAGCGCACGACGAAGACGACCAGTCCACCCTCCTGGCATTCCTCGACGGTCCAAGTGTATTTATTGGCACGCACATCGAAATGCCAGTTGCCTGCCAGCCTGCTATTGACAGTCAGCACACGGAACTCCGTACCGATGGCAAGGTTGGCCGTCTGGTCGACAACCATCTCGATGACGGGCATCTTATCGCTCGTCGAGAGGTCTTCCATGATGTTGTTATAGCCTACGCTGCCATCGACCAGAAGCTGGTCGTAATAGTCGGCAGCAGTCACCTTGAAACGCAGACGTGACGACGGACGCACCACGAGGTTGGCATCTTTCTGCGCGGCATAGTTCTCCAAGGTCAGCACGCCAATGTCGTCAGCACCCGGTTCGATGGTACCATAGTTATCTACTGTACCGCCAATGCTGCCCGTACCACCCAGGATGCCCTTG